>USMA01000190.1 GCA_900555765.1 uncultured Collinsella sp. | reverse complement strand
GGCCCGTTCGTCTAGCGGTTTAGGACGCCGCCCTCTCAAGGCGGAGATCACCAGTTCGAATCTGGTACGGGCTACCAAAATTGAACGCCCGGGCCTCGTAAGAGACCCGGGTTTTGTGTATTGACCGTATATACGGCGCCTGCCGTGTTTCGCTCAGATCGAGGAGTAGCCATGGATCTGCCCATCAGCTTGCAAGACATCACGTATGCCGAGAACTATCTGGCGCAGGGTGACCTGGCTACGGCGACGCCGCTGCTGGAGCGCCTGGTTGAGCTTGCCGAGGAGTATATCGACGCTGAGTGCAAGACGGAGGAGAAGCGCCAATACTTTAGCTTCGATAGCAAGTTTGAGCGCTTGGCCTATCGCCGCGTGGAGAAGGATCCGCGCGAGCTCGTGCAGGTCGAGGTGCCGTTTGACCGCCTGTACTCTGACATGGCGTTTGCCTACATTCGCCAGCAGGATTATGTGAGCGCTCGTAATGCCCTGATGCAGGCTGTGCGTTGGGACCCCATGAACTGCAACTATCGCTTGGATTTGGCCGAGCTGTTCCGCGCACTCGAGGACAAGCAGGAATGGGCATCGCTCTCGTTCTCGGTGCTGGAGCGTGCAAGCGATGGCAAGTGCGCCGCCCGCGCTTACGCCAATCTAGGTCAGTACTTCTTGGAGCCCGAGACCGAGAACGTTTCGGCTGCCGTGGGCTGCGCGCGTCTGGCGCTGCGCCTGGCGCCCAACGATGCGCATACGACGCGCCTGCTCAACAAGATCCATACCACCTATCCGGATGCCGCTGATGAGAGCGACGACCACGTGATGGGTGAACTGGCCCTGCAAGGCGTGCCGACCTCGCCTTCGGCCGAGATTGCCATCTGCCTGATTATGTGCGCGACCGATGCTGCAAGCGACGGCGACAAGCAGGAGGCGACGCGCCTGACGGTGCGTGCTCGCGACTTGGTGGGCGAGGAGGCCTGCGCGGCGATTATCAAACTGGTGCGCGAGAGCGATGCCGAGCTCAATGCCGAGCGCAAGGCAAAGCGTGAGGCTGCGGGCTCAAACGCCGATGGAGCCAAGGAGGCCGGCGATGCCCAGTAAGCGCGAGCGCAAACTCATTTCCAAGAATCGCTCGGCACATCACGAGTACTTTATCGATGAGACGTTTGAGTGCGGTATTGAGCTGAGCGGCACCGAGGTCAAGTCGATTCGCGAGCGCGCCTGTCAGATCACTGACACTTTTGCGCTGATTCGTGGCGGCGAGTGCTGGCTCGTCGGACTGCATATCCACCCTTATAGCCATGGTGGCGTGTGGAATCGCGATCCCGATCGTCGGCGTCGTCTGCTGCTGCACCGCAAGGAGATCGACTTTCTTGACGGCAAACTTCGCAACCGTGGTTATGCGCTGGTTCCGTTGGAACTCTACTTTAATACCGACGGCCGCGTAAAGCTGCTGCTGGGTCTGGGTCGCGGCAAGAAGCTCTACGACAAGCGCGAGGACATGGCCAAGCGTGATGTCCAACGCGAGATCGACCGCGCCCTTAAGGAGCGCAACCGCTAGGCACTCTGTATAAGTTGCGGTGGAATACGGACTGTTTTGCCTGTTTGAGGGGCTATTCAGTCCCTATTTCACCGCAACTGCGGGCGTCTCATCTTTCTTACTGTTCTGACACATATGTCTCAAAGGCGGCGTCCGTTATGGGTGCCGCCTTTTTTGTGGGTACATACATTCATAAGGTTCCAACCCGAGCTAGGGGAGTGATCGTTATGGACAAAACTGCGTTCTTTACCATGCCGAGCGGTCTGTACGTGGTGAGCGCTGCGGCAGACGGGTTGCGCGCCGGCTGCGTCATCAACACTGCGGTGCAGGTGACGTCCATGCCGCCGCGTATTTCGGTTGCCGTGAACAAGGACAATGTCACCTCGGGCGTCATCGCCGCGGCCAAAGCGTTCGCGCTGACCGTGATCGATCAGACCACCGACATGCTCTACATCGGTAACTTTGGGTTCCGCACCAGCAGCGATTATGACAAGTTTGCCAAGTACGAGACCCGCGAGACTGCCCTTGGCATGCCCTATGTGCCCGAGCACGCGGCGGCGCTGTTTAGCTGCCGTCTGATTGATACCGTGGATGTGGGCACGCACCTGCTCTTTATCGGCGAGGTGGAGGATGCCGAGCGCTTGAGCGGCGAGGCCCCGCTGACCTATGACTACTATCACAAGGTCTTGAAGGGCAAGACGCCGCCCAAAGCCTCGTCGTATCAAGGCTAGAAATGTTCTAAAAATACTTGCATTATATTATTGAGAATATATACTAATAAGCAAGTACACCAGCAGTCACGTTCGAGAGGAGAACATCATGGCTGAGGAGAAGAAGACGTATAAGTTTGTGTGCACCGTTTGCGGTTACGAGGTTGAGGTCGACACGCCCGAGCTGCCCGAGGATAACGACGATGAAGAAGATGTGATCTTTGAGGACCGCGGCGGCGAGGAAGCACCGATGGTTATCAAGAAGCAGGACAAGGGCGGAAAGGTCATAAAGTGAGTATGAGTAAGAAGAAAAATCCACAGACGGCGAAGAAGTCGCAGATGGCAAAGCATTCCGGAAAAAAGCACGATGAGTTCTTCTTTTTCGTCCCGGATCAGGGCGAGGGATTCGCAAAGGGCGTGGTTATCGCGCTGAAGGTGCTCATGCTTATTGTAACCACGATATGCTGCCTGGTGTTCGGAATATTCGGTCCGGTGGTAATATGGACTTCCGGCAGCTTCATCGAGAGCGTTGCCGGGAATCCCGGCGTAGTATCCAGGCTGGTATCCTCCTGCATCTACATCGTGGGTACCTTTGTGATCATGCTGGGGCATTCAAAGATCGCTTCTGCAATAGATATCGTTGCGATGATAGGCTCCCTGGTGACGTATTACCTGTTCGTTACCTGTGCCGCGAATCCCGACATCACAGTCGGACCCACCCAGCTGTACATGCCGAGTATTTCACTTACCGTGATGGCTATAGTTATCGCGCTGCTGATCAATCTGCCCAAGTGGCTGGATAAACAGGCAGTCAAGGACAGAGAGAAAGCTCCGTCGATTCTTGCTGACGACGATGACGACAAATAATAAAACGGGCTGCACCTAAGGGGTGCAGCCCGTCAGCTTGTCGAAAAAAGTGAAATTTGCCTGCGAAGCAGGCTTTTAAAATACATTTTTCTCCACGGGTTTCCCGGGGAGAAAAAAACTTCTAACCGCACAAGTGTATTGGAAACGGCTTCGCCTTATTCCTTACGCGCGCAGCGTGCATTTTATCGAAGATAAAATGCGTAAGGCTTGGCAAAGCCAAGCCAGTGGTTTGTTCGGCGGAAAAGCCCCTTTAGGGGATTTTTCGACGGTCTCAGGTGGATTCCCTCAGGGATCCACCTTTTGTTTTATTATAGCGCCGCTCACATCGGCGGAATGACGATCGTTTTTCTTCCCAGCTT
>USMA01000189.1 GCA_900555765.1 uncultured Collinsella sp. | reverse complement strand
CGGGCGCGTAATAGATATACGTCTGCGACATGTCGGCCGGATTATAGCGCTCCAGGTTTTCGTTCATCACGTTGGCAATCGACATACCGCACGTCACCGAGGTGATGGCCAAAAACAGGAGCATCGCAATGACGCCCATCGAAAAGCACACCGTGTTGACCTTGGCCGCAAGCTGGCGCACGGTAAACATGTTGAGGCCGCGCCAATACACACCGCGCAGGCTCTGCAGCAGCTTGATGAGCATGCCCGAGAGTCCCCAGAACAGGGCAAAGGTGCCCACGGTAACCATAGCGGTCGTAATACCAAACTGGCTCATGGCCTCTTGCAGCTTGCTGTCCGTCGCGGTTAGCGGGAACCCATCATGTAGCAGACGGTAATAGGCCACGCCCACAAGCACCACGCCCACGGCAAAGATGGCAATCGCGATCTAGGGGTTGCGTGTCTTGCTGCTCTCGTTGCGACGCTCGGCACCCATAAGCTCGATGAGTTTGGTACGACGCACGGCGCGAAGGTTCAGCAGTAGCGTGAGCACAAACATTACGAGCATGCAGGCAAGGGTCAGATTGAACGCATGCACCGAGAAAAAGAAGTGGAAATTGGCGATCTGTGTCTTAAAAAGCGAGGCCGTAAAGAACGTCATGAGCTGGGAGAGTCCCACACCCAGCACAATGCCGGCGACAAAGGCCACGACCGATACTATCACGGTCTCGAGCGCCATGATCGTGGCGACGCGCCCGCGCCCCATGCCGAGCACCTGGTACAGGCCAAACTCCTTCTTGCGGCGTTTCATGATGAAGTTATTGGCGTACACCATCAAAAAGGCCATGACACCAGCCAAAAAGTACGTCAGGTCGCCGAGCATGCTGCCCATAACCTGCGCCAAGCCCTCTTCATCGATTCCGGCGATGTCGACCTGCATCGAGATGGTGTTAAAGGCATAGAAGACCGTGACGCCCAGGGTGAGCGTCAAAAGGTAGACGAGGTAGTCGCGGCCGGCGCGGCGGACGTTACCCCAAGCGAGTTTACAGAGCATCGGAGCCCTCACCGCCCATCATGGCAACGACCTCCATAATGCGGTCGAAGAACTCTCGGCGGTCGGAGTCGCCACGGCGCAGCTCGGTGAAGATCTTGCCGTCGCGGATAAACAGCACACGGCTCGTGTAGCTGGCGGCAAAGCTGTCGTGCGTGACCATGAGCACGGTGGCGCGCAGGCGGCGGTTGAGGGCCTCTAGGCTCTCGAGCAACAGGCGGGCGCTTTTGGAGTCGAGGGCGCCGGTAGGCTCGTCGGCCATGATCATGGTGGGGTCGGTGACGAGCGCGCGAGCCGCGGCAACGCGCTGCTGCTGGCCGCCGGACATCTGGTAGGGATACTTGTCGAGCACCTGACTGATGGACAGGCGCGCTGCCACATCCTGCACGCGGGTCGAGATCTCTGCCGAGTTTGTGCGGGCGATGGTGAGCGGCAGGGCGATGTTCTCGCGTGCCGTGAGCGTATCGAGCAGGTTGGAGTCCTGGAAGATAAAGCCGAGCTCCTCGCGGCGGAACTGCGAAAGCTTAGCCTGCTTCATGCGCGTCACGTCCTGCCCGTTGATGCGGATCGTGCCACTTGTGGCGCTATCGATGGTCGACACGCAGTTGAGCAACGTCGACTTGCCCGAGCCCGAAGCGCCCATGATGCCAACAAATTCACCGCGGTTGACGGTAAAGCTGACGTCGTTGAGTGCGCGGGTCACGTTGCCTAGCGCTCCGTATACCTTTTCGAGATGCGCGACCTCCAGTACCGGGGTCGCCATGTGCGTGGTTTGCATACCGAGTCCTTTCTTGCGATTAGTCTACGGCATCTATAGTCGCAAGAAGACGAGTCGGCTACCATCGATATGGCTTACGCTTGCCTTACCGTTGTGTAAGGTAGCGCTGGGTAGTCAATTGTCGTTGTTGAGAGAGGACTCCTGTTGAAGACTGTTCATGTTGCTGCTGGGATCATTCGCAAGGAAGGATCCGACGAGCTGCTGGCCGTGCAGCGCGGCTACGGCAGCATGCAGGGACTTTGGGAGTTCCCCGGTGGCAAGCTCATGCGCGGCGAGACGCCCGAGGACGCCGTTCGCCGCGAGCTTATGGAAGAGCTGCAGGTGAAGGTCACCAACCTACGTGATTTCTATACTGTTGAGTACGACTACCCTGATTTTCATCTCTCCATGGAGTGCTACTACTGCTCGCTCGCCGATGAATCCGATGAGCCGCAGAAGCACGACCGCCAACTCGATATCCGCTGGATTCCGCGCACCTCGCTTGCCACGGTGGAATGGATGCCCGCTGACAAGGGGCTCATTGATGCACTGATTGAGCTGAAGGAAGACCGGCTCGAGACAAGCTCCGCCGATGCCGCCGTGCCCAACACAGCCGACAAACCCGCCACCAAACCCACGCGCGCACCTAAGCGCCGCAGCAAGAAGCGTCCCAAGCCCGGTCTGCTCGACGGCATCGATACCTCGGACCTCTCCGCTGACGAACGCGAACTGGTCCGCCGTCGCGCCGCCATCAAAAAGTCCATGAAGGGCAACAAACGCGCCAACACCAAGCCCGAACTACTCGTACGACAGCGCCTGCGGGCAGCAGGCCTTACGGGTTATCGCTTGGAATGGAAGGTTCCCGGCAAGCCCGACATCGCCTTCCCCGGGCGCAAGATCGCCATCTTCGTCAACGGTTGTTTTTGGCATCGCTGCCCTAAGTGCAACCCTAGCCAGCCCAAGCGCAACGTTGAGTTTTGGGAGGCAAAGTTCCGTCGCAACGTCGAGCGCGACCGCACCGCCGTGGCAGCGCTCACTCAAATGGGCTGGACACCCATAACCATCTGGGAATGCGAGCTCAAAAAAGACCGCATCGACGCCACGATGGAAAAGGTCATCGAGCAGGTACGCGCCGCAGAGCCGCAGCGCTAACAGCAAACATTCACACGCTCCGCACGTCCGCGCCACAATCCTTAGAAAGCCCTTAAGCTCAAAACCTTTCAAGAGTGTTACTCGATACCTCTGACCTGCAGTTTCATCGTAACGCCAAACCAGGTTAAGCCTTTCTTTAGCGCTTCTTTGCAGCAGTCGCGGCATAATACTGCCAACGCACGGGACCTAGCAGCATACCCCGTGCGCAACCTTTTGGTGGACATCGAGGAGGCCGCATAAGCATGCATTCTTCCAATGACGCAGCACAGCAGCCATCCCTAAACCATGCAAACCTTTTCTCCTTCCCCCCGACACAGAGAAACGGTCTCCTCGACTCCCCCACCTCGCAGCCAAAACGCTCAACCGACCAAAACCTCAACTTGCGAGCATCGTTCGAAAAGCTCCAAGCATCCCTAGACAAAACCTTCCCCAACCAAGCCCGGGCATACTAGCCCCTCATCAACAAAGAAGCCCTGACGCCCCACCCATTTCCGCCCCAACGCCACAAGGGCAACGACCTCGAGTAGGTCAACCTGGGAGGGACGAGGGCTT
>USMA01000188.1 GCA_900555765.1 uncultured Collinsella sp. | reverse complement strand
TGTGTCACGCCTTGGACCCGATCGGGCCGTGGCTGCCCTAAAGTCATTTGGTTGATCGCTTGTCCCGCACGAGCCGGAGACCACTTAATGTGCTCTCCGTGCTAGCAGGACTGTCCGAGCAGGCAACCTAATGCCTTTCGGGCAGCCACGGACCAACTTGCTTCAAACCGCAGCTACGACAGCGCAATACCGCCAAGCCAGCCCCAACGCACGCCAGAGCCAGTGCCATAGAAGCTAATAAACGAATCAAGCGACTTAGACGTAATGGCACCCTCGTTGCTCATAACGATGCCGCCGCCAACATAGATACCCACATGACCGTAGATAAGGCCCGGAGCACCCGTGCCGCTGTGCGAGGAATCGGCAACAATCATGCCCACCTGCAGCGCCGAGCGGTCGGAGCTATAGCACCATGCGTTAAACATGTCGCACGCATTGCCACCAAAGTAGCCAACGCCGGCGTTACGGAAGACATTGGTAACCCACGCCGCGCACCAGTTCTGACCCGGCGAAGGCGTGGAGTAGCACGCGTTGACGACAGCCTGCTGCTTGCCCGAGCCGGCATTCTGCTGCGGAGTTCCGGGCGCATACGATCCGCCACCCGAGCTCGAACCACCCGAGTAGGAATTGTTCTTGTTCGCGGCGGCAGCGGCAGCGGCGGCCTTCCTGGCAGCCTCCTCGGCCTGGGCGGCAGCGAGGATCTCGGAATCGCGCTGAGCCATGAGCTCCTTGACGTCGTCGGAAAGACCGTTCAGCACGGTCTGGACTTCTTGCTGCTTGGCCTGCATATCCTGCATCTGAGCCGTCTGCTGGTCCTTGAGTTTTTCCAGGTCGGCCTTTTGTGCTTCGAGCTCGGTCTTCTGTGCGTCGAGCTCAGCCTGAATCGTCTGGATATCCTCGATGGCATCGCGGTCGCTCTTGTTGATCTTCTCAACGTAATGCGCGTTGGCGACGAGTTCCTCAAACGAGCCAGAGGCCAGCAGCAGCGACAGGATGTTCGTGCCGCCGGACTTGTAGCTGGCGGCCACGCGATCGGAAAGGTCGTTGCGTTTCTTCTTGAGCTCGGCCTTCTTTTCATCGATCTGGGCCTGCGTGTCGTCAATCTTGCCCTGGACATTCTCGATGTCGTTGAGGGTCTGGGCATTCTTGTTGGCCAGCGCCGCATACTCATTTGCGATGCTGTCGAGCTGGGCCTGAACCTCGTCGAGCTGGGCCTGGGCAGCATTCAGTTTATCGGTGGTTTCTTTGGAAGCCTCCGCCGCATGGGCGCGAGCGGGCAGGCCAAAAAGAACTGCCGCAGAAGCGGCGCCGAACAGGGCCTTGAGGGCAGTGCGGCGCGAGAGCTCCTGGGAAAGGATGGAATCGCTGTTTGGTGACATATGTACTCCGTTACATGTTTATTTATATGTCGCTCAACTCATACATATTAGCGTACATATGGCGCGTCCCAACGATTTCCACGAACGGCAGGAAACTACAAGGTCAGCGGCTCGCAAGCAAATGCCAAAGATCAGGTTATGCGTACGCAAGCTCTTCTATGAGTACGTTAGCACTATCCTCTGCTTTTCCTACAGCGCACGATTTGGGCGTCCCTGCCTGCGCTATACTCCCCTGAAGAAGTGTTCCTGATGCGATAGGAGACTACATGTCCAAAGCACTCGACCCCAAAGACACCTGCGTCCTCGTTACCGGTGGCGCCGGCTTTATCGGCTCGCACACCGTCGTTCAGCTGCTCGAGGGTGGCTACCAGGTCGTCATCGTCGATGATCTCTCCAACTCCAGCGCCGTCGCCGTCGACCGCGTCAAGACCATCGTGGGCGACGAGGCCGCCAAGAACCTCACCTTCTACGAGGCCAACGTGCTCGACCGCGATGCGATGAACAAGATCTTCGATACCCATCAGATCGACCGCGGCATCCACGTTGCCGGCTTTAAGGCCGTCGGCGAGTCGGTGAGCACGCCCGTCGAGTACTACCACACCAACCTCGAGAACACCCTGGTGCTCATCGACGTCATGCGCAACCATGGCTGCAAGTCCATCATCTTCTCGAGCTCCTCGACCGTCTACGGCGACCCGGACAACCCGCCCGTCACCGAGGAGGATCCTAAGAAGCCCGCGACCAACCCCTATGGTTGGACCAAGTGGATGATCGAGCAGATCCTTATGGACGTCCACACCGCCGACCCCGAGTGGGACGTCGTGCTGCTCCGTTACTTCAACCCCATCGGCGCTCATCCGTCGGGCCTGATCGGCGAGGCCCCCAAGGGCATCCCCAACAACCGGGTACCCTATGTCGCCCAGGTCGCCGTGGGCAAGCTCGAGGCCGTTCAGGTCTTTGGCAACGACTACCCCACCCCCGACGGCACCGGCGTGCGCGACTACATCCACGTGTGCGATCTGGCCTCTGGTCACGTTGCCGCCCTTAACTGGATGAACGGCAAGACCGGCGTCGAGATCTTTAACTTGGGCACCGGCACCGGCACCTCGGTACTCGAGGTCGTCGCCGCCTTCTCCAAGGCTTGTGGCAAGGAGCTGCCCTACGTAATCCGCGAGCGCCGCGCCGGCGACATCGCTGCCAACTGGTGCGATGCCTCCAAGGCCGAGCGCATGATGGGCTGGAAGGCCCAGTACGACATCGCGGACATGTGCCGAGATAGCTGGAACTGGCAGAGCCACAACCCCAACGGCTTCGCCGACGCCGAGTAGCAAAAACCTACATACCGCTCTTGCCCCGATCTCACGTTGTGAGGTCGGGGCTTTTTCATGGCATGTAACCATTCGCCGAAAATCGACCAACTTTTTTATCTTGCCTGTACATGTTTAAACAACATGTTTTACAATAGGCGTATCAGATCAGAACATCGGAGGCGGACTGCACATCCATCGGCAGGCCGACCCCACAACAAGAAGGTTGGTGAGCGCATTCATGGAGCGTGCAAGCGGCGTCCTCATGCCCGTCTCATCTCTGCCCGGACCATACGGAATCGGCGGCTTTGGCTGGAATGCCTACGACTTCGTCGATTTTCTCGCCTCGTGCAAACAACATTACTGGCAGATTCTGCCCCTTACGACGACCAGCTATGGCGATTCGCCCTATCAGTCGTTCTCGGCCCGCGCAGGCAACCCCAACTTTATCGACTTTGCCGAGCTTATCGAGGCAGGGTATCTGGAGCAGCGCGATATCGATGGCGTGTATCTGGGATCCGACCCCAGCAATGTCGACTACGGTGCCATCTTTGATGGCCGCCGTCAGATTCTCGACCGCGCCGCCGAGCGCTTTGCCGCCGACAAGCCGGCCGATTTCGATGACTTTATCCAGGCCAACGAGGACTGGCTCATCCCCTACTGTGAGTTCATGACCGTCAAAGAGGAGTGTGGCCTCAAGGCGTTTTGGGAGTGGCCCGCGGAGCTCCGCACCCGCGGCGAGGCTTCCGCCAAGGTCTGCGCCTACCATCCTGCGCGTATGCTCTACCACCAGTTGACGCAGTACTTCTT
>USMA01000187.1 GCA_900555765.1 uncultured Collinsella sp. | reverse complement strand
TTTCCCCCCCCCCCTCCGGGGGGGGGGGGGGGGGCCTTTTTCCCCTCCCCCCCCCCCCCCCTCTCTTTATTTTTTTTTTTTTTACCCCCCCCCCCCCCCCCCCCCCCGGCCGGACAGGTCACACTACACCGTGTACTGCGGCAGGTCCTGCAGGGCGATGACGTCCATGCCCATGTCGTTGGCGCTGCCGTGACCCTGCTCGTCCTCGCGCACGGCCTCGATGGCACTCACGTACGTGTTGGCCGCGGACATCGCGGTCACGCAGGTCACGCCGCGGCGCACTGCCTCGGTGCGCAGCAGGTAGCCGTCGCCACGCGAGCCCGGACCGTACGGCGTGTTGACGATCACCGCAATCTTGCCATCGGCGATCAGGTCGCCGATGTTGGGGCGCTCGCCGTCGTGCGGGCCGCTAATCTTCTCCACGACCTCACACGTCACGTTGCCGCCGCGCAGCACGCGCGCCGTACCCTCGGTGGAGCAGATATCAAAGCCCAGGTAGCGCAGGATACGCGCGACCGAAAGGATGTGGCGCTTGTCGCGGTCGCACACGCTGATGAACACCTTGCCGGCGCTCGGGTCGGGCAGCTTGTAGTCAATCGCCAGTTGCGTCTTGGCGTATGCCTCGGGATAGCTCTTGGCGATACCCATGACCTCGCCCGTCGACTTCATCTCGGGCCCCAGGATAACGTCGGCGCCCGGGAAACGGCCCCAGGGCATAACGGCTTCCTTCATGCAGAACCAGTCCAGCTGACGCTCGTCGCTCGGCAGGCCCAGGCTTGCGATGGAATCGCCCGCCATGATACGCGCCGCGCACTTGGCCAGCGGCACGCCGGTGGCCTTGGAGATAAACGGCACGGTGCGGCTGGCACGCGGGTTGGCCTCGATCACGTAAACGGTCTCGCCCTTGATGGCGTACTGCACGTTGACCAGGCCGCGTACGCCCAGCGCCATCGCGATGCGGCGCGTGGTCTCGCGAAGCTTTGCCTGCAGGCTCTCGCTAAAGCTGAACGGCGGGATGCAGGTCGCAGAGTCGCCGGAGTGAATACCGGCCTCCTCGATATGCTCCAGAATGCCGCCGATGTAGACCTCTTCGCCATCGCACAGGGCGTCGACATCGGACTCGATCGCGCCCTCCAAGAAGCGGTCCAGATACACCGGGTAGTCGGGGCTAATGCGCGCGGCCTCGGCCATGTAATCGCGCAGATGCTCGGCATCGTAGGCGATCATCATGCCGCGGCCGCCCAGCACGTAGCTCGGACGCACCAGCAGCGGGTAGCCGATGTGCGCGGCAACGGCCGCGGCCTCCTCAAACGAGGTGGCCTGGCCCGCCGGCGGGTACATGATGCCCAGCTTGTCGAGCAGAGCGGCGAAGCGCTCGCGGTCCTCGGCAAAGTCGATGGCATCGGGCTTGGTGCCCATGATGTTCACGCCGCTCTCCTCGAGCATGCGCGCCAGCTTAAGCGGGGTCTGGCCGCCAAGCGTCACCACGACGCCATCGGGGCGCTCAACGTCGATAACGTCCATGACGTCCTCGTAGGTGAGCGGCTCAAAGTACAGGCGGTCGGACGTGTCGTAGTCGGTCGAAACGGTCTCGGGGTTGCAGTTGACAATGATGGTCTCAAAGCCGCGGGCCGCCAGCGCGTAGCTCGCGTGCACGCAGCAGTAATCGAACTCGATACCCTGGCCATTGCGGTTGGGGCCGGCGCCCAGGATCATCGCCTTGGGCTTGTCCGCCGGCGTGGTCTCGTCGGGAGCCACGCACTTCTTGGCATCCGGGCTCGTACGGTAGATGTTCTCGTACGTCTTGTAGTGGTACTCCGTGGCGCTCGAGAACTCCGCAGCGCAGGTATCGACCGTCTTCATGCTGGGAACCACGCCCAGGCCCTTGCGGTAGGCGCGCACAAAGCGCTCGTCCGAGCCGGTCAGCGCGGCGATCTCGGCATCGCTCGTGCCGTACTGCTTGAGCAGGCGCATCGCGTCGGCGGCGATATCCTCCACACGCAGGTCGCGGATGCTCTCCTGGACCCGCACCATATCGTTGATACGGTTGAGGTACCACGGATCGATACCGCAGATGGCATGGATGCGAGCGATGTCCCAGCCACGGCGCAGGGCCTCGACCACAAAGAAGATGCGGTGCTCGGTCGGCGTTGCCACGGCTTGAGCGAGCTCATCGTCGCTCAGCTTGCCGGCACCCTCTTTGCCACCGGCGCAAATGCCCTGGTGGCCGTCCTCCAGCGAGCGCATAGCCTTGCCGAAGGCCTCCTCAAAGGTGCGGCCGATCGCCATAATCTCGCCCACGGCCTTCATGCGCGTGGTGAGCGTGGGGTCGGTACCCTTGAACTTCTCGAAGGCAAAGCGCGGCACCTTGACCACGCAGTAGTCGATCGTGGGCTCAAAGCAGGCGGGCGTTGCCTTAGTAATGTCGTTAACGATCTCGTCAAGCGTGTAGCCCACGGCCAGGCGCGCGGCGGCCTTAGCGATGGGGAAACCCGTGGCCTTGGAGGCCAGTGCGGACGAGCGGCTCACGCGCGGGTTCATCTCGATGACGATCAGGCGACCGGTGTTGGGGTTCACGGCAAACTGCACGTTGGAGCCACCGGTCTCGACGCCGATCTTCTCCAGAATGGCGAGCGAGGCCACTCGCATGCGCTGATACTCAAGGTCGGAGAGGGTCTGCGCCGGCGCCACGGTGATGGAGTCGCCGGTATGCACGCCCATGGGGTCGAGATTCTCGATGGAGCACACGATGATGCCGTTGCCGGCGTGGTCACGCATGACCTCCATCTCGTACTCTTTCCAGCCCTCGATGGACTCCTCGACCAGCACCTCGTGGGCAGGCGAGAGCTCCAGGCCCTGGCTCACGATGGAGACGAGCTCCTCGTGAGTATGTGCGATGCCGCCGCCGGCGCCACCGAGGGTAAAGCTCGGGCGCAGCACGCAGGGATAGCCCACGCGCTCGGCGATAGCCTCGGCGTCGGCCACGCTGTAGGCATAGCCCGAGCGCGCGACCTCCAGGCCAATCTCGGCCATGGCCTCGTTGAAGAGCTTGCGGTCCTCGCCGCGCTCGATGGCGGCCAGGTCGCAGCCGATCATCTCGACGCCGTACTTGTCGAGCGTACCGTCTTTTGCCAGCTCGACGGCGGCGTTCAGACCGGTCTGGCCGCCCAGCGTGGGCAGCAGCGCGTCCGGGCGCTCTTTCTTGATCACGCGCTCGATAAACTCGGCGGTGATGGGCTCGACATAGGTGCGGTCGGCAAGACCCGGGTCGGTCATGATGGTCGCCGGGTTGGAGTTGACCAGGATGACCTCAAAGCCATCCTCCTTGAGTACCTTGCAGGCCTGGGCGCCAGAGTAGTCGAACTCGCAGGCCTGGCCAATGACGATGGGGCCCGAACCAATAACGAGGATGCGCTTGATGTCAGTACGTTTAGGCATGTTAGTTCTCCTCGGTCTCGGTCGCGGCGGTCTCGGCAAAGTTCCAGCCGGCAAGGCGGTCCTTCGCGGTGTCGATGG
>USMA01000186.1 GCA_900555765.1 uncultured Collinsella sp. | reverse complement strand
GTGTTTCACCTGTGGGAACTCGCCGGCAGCATCTTCCAGATCATGGCGGTGATCCTTTTCGTAATCTAGCGACCACGCCTGCGCGCCCGCGTCCTCGTTTGGGCGCCGGTGCAATTGCCGTATCCGCCGTCAACGTTTTAATCCGACGTCCCGAATCTTGGAGGTTCGAGAAACTCCCGATGGACATAACCATCTCCCTTATCACCACCCTCGTTTTGACCCTCATCAACGGCTACTTCTCTATGTCAGAGATGGCGCTCACCACGGCCAAGCGCGCCGTGCTGGAGCACGAGGCCGAGGAAGGCGACAAGCGCGCCGAGCGTGCCATTAAGCTGGCTGCCGACTCCGACCAGCTGCTCGCCACCATCCAGGTCGCCATCACGCTCGTGGGCTTCGCCTCGTCCGCCGTCGCCTCGACGAGTCTGTCCGACCCGCTCGCCACGTGGCTCATGAGTTTTGGCATCGCGCCGCTCTCCGCCATCGCGCGCGGCCTGGCGCCGGTCATCATCACCGTCGCGGTCGCCTTCGTGTCCATCGTGATTGGCGAGCTTGTGCCCAAGCGCATTGGTCTGGCCAATGCCGAGGGCGTATCCAAGCAGGTCGTGGGACCGTTGTCGTTTTTCCAAAAGATCGCCCGTCCGCTCGTGTGGCTGACTGGCGCTTGCTCCGATGGCCTGGCCCGCATCCTGCGCATCAAGAGCGCCGACGACCGCCAGAACGTCTCGGAGGAAGAGATCAAGTACATGGTCTCGGAGCAGGACGACCTGCTCGACGAGGAAAAGCGCATGATCCACGAGATCTTCGACCTGGGCGACACCGTTGCCCGCGAGGTCATGGTGCCGCGCGTGGACACCACCATGTGTGAGGACGACGAGACGGTCGCCGACGTGCTGTCCACCATGCGCCAGACCGGCTTCAGCCGCATCCCCGTCTATCATGAGGACCCCGACAACGTCGCCGGCATCGCGCACATCAAGGACCTGATCCAACCCGCGCTCGACGGCAAGGGCGACCAGCCCATTGCCGATTATCTGCGCGACGCCACCTTTGTGCCCGACACCAAGGACATCCTGCCGCTGCTGTCCGAGATGCAGACTTCGCACGACCAGATCGTGGTAGTCGTGGACGAGTACGGCGGCACGGCCGGCATCATCACCATCGAGGACATCGTCGAGGAGATCGTCGGCGAGATCGAGGACGAGTTCGACCCCGACAACAAGTATCTCACGCGCCTTTCGCGCCGCGAGTGGCTCGTTGATGGGCGTTTTTCGTGCGATGACGCGATTGAGCTTGGTTGGCCGCTCGAGGAAAGCGATGATTATGAGACCATCGCCGGCTGGATCTTGGAGCTTTGCGACTCGGTGCCCGACATCGGAGAGGTGTTTGAGGTCGCGGGGTACAAGTTTAAAGTGCAGTCGATGCGTGGCCAGCGCATCTCGCTCATTCGCGTGATCGCTCCGGCCGAAACCGATAAGAAGGATTCCGAGTCTTCGGTAGACGAGCCGACGACGTCGGGTGCGGGTTCCGTGAATCCGCACGACGGCGACGAGTAGGACAAGGAAGAGTAGGGGAGAGTTATGGCAGGCCTGTTCAACATCCTTAAGGTCACCGTCAGCGAGGACAAGATCTGCGCGCATGTGCTGGTGAACCCCGGCATGCCGCTCATGACCTCGGAGGATATCGAGGCCACGGCGCGCGTGTATTACCTGGTGCCGGCGATTGCCAAGCACCTGTGCCTGGGTGATTCCGGTCGCGAGTTCCAGGACTGCATGGGCCAGACCGAGCTCTGCCATCTGCTTGAGCATGTGACGGTCGAGCTCATGAACGAGACCGGTCTTGCCGGTAGCATCTCGTGCGGCCGCACGCGCGTAAGCGAGCACGACGAGCGCGTCTTTGAGGTTGAGCTTTCGTGCCCCGACGACGCGCTGGCCATCGGTGCGCTGTCTTCGGCCACCTTTATGATGGACTGGGCGTACCTGCACGCCGACCAGCCTGCCCCCGACGTGGAAGGCACGGTCGCGGGTCTGCGCAACCTGGTGTTGGGCATGCGCGCCGAGGCCGAGGGCAAGGATCCTCGCGAGGCCGTCGCCGCTGCGAACGGCGAAGATGCTGCCGAGGACGAGGGCGCTGACGAGGGCGATGTGCCGGTCGACGCCGAGCTCGTTGCCGATGCGACCGCCGAGCCCGTTCCCGCCGAGCCCCAGGGCGTCCCCAACTTTGACGACGAGCCCCAGGTGGCGATTGATACCGAGGGCGCGGTTGCCGAGAACCACGAGGCCTCCGCTGCCGTCTTTGGCGGTGCTGCGACGGTTCCGGCAGGACCTGCGCATGAGGGCGGCCTGCCGCTCGTGGACGGCGCCGGCGAGGACCCGGGTGCCACGGTGGCCATGCCGGCTATGCCCCAAGAGTAGGCATACGCGTTTATCACCATCACGTACCTGCGCCTTTGCCGTACGCAGATGAGCGGAGCGGCAAGTGATGCGCTGCGGGTATAATGGACAGCATTCAAACGGTGGGCACCGACGTGCCCGCAGGAGAGGAATGATCATGGGTAAGACTTTCAGCTTTGTCTCCGGCGCACTTTTTGGTGCCGCTGCCGGCGCTATTGTCGGCGTTGCTCTGGCCCCGCGCTCGGGCGCCGAGACCCGCGCCATGGCTGCCGATATCGCCAACGACGCCTGGGACAATATGCGCGATACCTACGAGCACAGCGCCGAGGAGGCCCGTGCTGCGGTGAATGACTTTGGCCCGATGGTCGACGCCAAGACCGACGACCTGCGCGCCAAGGTCGACCTGGCCCGCGAGCGCATGGACCAGCTGCGCGAGCAGCTCAACGACGCCATTTCGGGCGGCAACGTGACGCCTGCCGCCGACGTCGTGGTCGAGAACGCCGTCGAGGCTGATACCGAGGCTGCGGAGCCCTCGACCGAGGCATAATGCGCGCCGGGGATTTTGTCGGCGCCAAGATCTATCGCAAGCCTACCGAGGACAAGCGCACCAAAAAGGACGGCACGCCGCGCAGCCCTAAAAAGCTCGGAAAGATTCACTTTCCGGTCTTTACCCCGGGCGGTACGCGCGTGGTCGGCTTTATGGTCCGCCAGTCCGATATCGCGGGCATGATCGAGCGTCCCGACCGATTCGTAGCGCTCGACGCCATTGGTGTCTACGAGGGCGCCATCGCGGTTGACGACGTCAAGGGCACCTACGATGCCGCCGCTGCCAAGCGCCTCGACATCAACCTGGACGATTGCATCATCTGGGTCGGTATGGACGTGCGCACGGAATCAGGCGACGTCGTGGGCTATTGCTCGGACGTTGAGTTCAAGCCACGCTCGGGCATCGTGCAGGCATTCTATGTGACCGCCGGTGCTGCTTCGAGTGTTTTGGTTGGTGACACGCAGGTGCCGCCGACGATGCTGCGCGGCTATGCGGACGGCGCGATGATTGTTTCGGACGAGGTCAAGTCGCTCGGGTATTCGGGCGGTGCGGCCGCCAAGGCCGCCGAGGCCAGCGTCGTGGTGGGCGACAAGGTCAAAAAG
>USMA01000185.1 GCA_900555765.1 uncultured Collinsella sp. | reverse complement strand
CCCATTCTCGCCCGTTCTTTCTTTCTCGCCCGTGCGTTCTCGCGGGGGGGGTGGGGGTTTTTGTGTTTTTTTTTTTTTTTTGTTTTTTTCCCCAAACCCCCCCCCGGCGGGGGTCCTGTGTAGTCACCCTTTGGGCGGAACTCTCCTAATTATTTGGATGAGTCGTTTACTTACTTGTACTGTTACCGCTTTCCCGCTGTTGTTGGGGTATGCTTTGTTCGTATGTAAACGTTTGACATGTTGATGGGGGAGGGTGCTATGGCTCGCGAGGGCGCTCGTTCTAAGGATTCTGCTAAGCCTGGCATCAAGGAAGTTGCAGCGGTGGCGGGGGTTTCGCCTACTACGGTATCTCGCGTGCTTAATAATCGCGGCTATATTAGCCAAGAGACCCGCGATAAGGTCCTTGCCGCGATGGAGCGCATCAACTATACGCCCAACGATATCGCCCGTGCCATGCTCAACGGTCGCCTGAATCTTATCGGTATGATCGTTCCCTTTGTGAGCAGCCCGTTCCATGCTCAGGTTGTGCAGGCGGTCGAGCGCACGTTAGCGGAAAACGGCTTTAAGATGTTGCTGTGCAACAGCGCCAATCGACCCGATCTTGAGCGTTCCTATATTGACATGCTCCGCCGCAATATGGTCGACGGCGTCATCGTCAACTCCCTCAATATCGGTGCCGAGGCATATGCCGAGATGGGCTTGAGCCTGGTTGGCATCGACTGCGATCTTGGCGAGGGCTCTGTCCAGATTGCAAGTGACAGCTATGGCATTGGCGAGCTCGCCACGCGCCGTCTGATTGATGACGGCTGCAGGCGTAACCAGTGCCTGCGCAGCAATAGCCGCATGCGCATGCCTGCCAATATGCGTACCGATGCCTACCTCGATGTTGTTGAGCAGGCCGGTTTGTCCGCGCTTGTCCGTGAGGTTGAGTTCGTTAAGCCCGACGACGAAAAGGGCGCGGTCGTTGCGAAGATCCTCGATGAGAACCCCGATATTGACGGCATCTTTGCGGGAGACGATACGATGGCGGCCATCTGTCTCAACGTGATGAAGCAGCGCGGCTTGAGCGCTCCAGACGATATTAAGGTCGTGGGCGCGGATGGTGCCCGCCGAACTATGACGTTTATGCCTGACTTAACAACCGTACGTCAAGATATCGATCGCATCGGAGAGCTCGCGGCGCAATCCATCATCGCTCTTATTAACGGCGATAATCCCGAATCGAATATCAAGCTCCCCGTTGAACTCATTGAGGGCAAAACCGCGTAGTTCATCCCGTGCCAAAAGAATTCCTCAAACGCCTCTGATGACCGTTCACCGGCATATGTCAACCGTTTGCCGACGACTGGAACTGCGAAAAGACGTATTGGTGTGAAAACGTTTGACATATGAAAACGATTGACATATCTTGCCATTGTACCGAGTTAGTATGTCGTGGAAAGGAAGTCTCGGATGCACAAGGTGTATTACCAGCCTGAGGGAATTTGGGTAGGCGACATCATGCCGTACGGCGAGGACGGCACGTTCTATCTCTATCATCAGCGTGACACGCGTAACCCCGAACCTTTCGGAGAGCCGTTTGGCTGGGCACTCGCTACGACCAAGGATTTCGTCAACTACAAGGACTTTGGCGAGAGCCTTGAGCGTGGCGGCGACGAGGAAGTCGACCAGTACATTTATGCCGGCACGGTGTTTAAGGTGGGCGACAAGTACCATGCGCTCTACACTGGTTGCAATCGCGATAAGGTCCGCGCACGTTTGATGAAGCAGGTTCTTCTTCACGCAACGAGCGACGACGCCGTCAAGTGGGAGAAGAACATCGCCGAGACGCTGCTTCCGCCCCAGGAGGGTTACGATGCCCGCAACTGGCGCGATCCCTTTGTGCTTTGGGATGAGGAGAACGAAGAGTACATGCTCATCCTCGGCACGCGTGTGGGCGAGGACAAGCGTCTGATGACCGGCCGCCTGGTCAAGTTCACCTCCAAGGATCTGACCAACTGGGAGTTCCAGGGCGACTGGTGGAACCCGGGCCTGTACACCATGTTTGAGATGCCTGATCTCTTTAAGATGGGCGACTGGTGGTACCTCGTCTTTTCCGAGTACAGCGACGGCAACAAGACCCGTTACCGCATGTCCAAGTCCATCAACGGTCCTTGGATTACCCCCGCTGACGACTCCTTCGACGGCCGCGCGTACTACGCCGCTCGCACCGCATTCGATGGCGAGCGTCGCGTTCTCTTTGGTTGGGTTCCTACGCGTGACGAGGGCGGCGACCCCAGCTCTTACCTATGGGGTGGCACCTTTATGCCCCTCGAGATCGTTCAGCGTGCCGACGGAACGCTCGGCACCAAGCTCCCCGACAGCATGCTTGGCGCCTTTGGCGAGGCTAAGGCAGTCGAGACCTTTGAGCTTTCCTGCGAGTCGGGCAAGGTCGAGCAGGTGCTCGCCGCGGATGCCGGCTCCACCTACTTGCTCGATGCCGACATTGAGCTCGGCGGTAACGCTGCCGGCTTCTCGGTCAAGTTCGCCGAGGACGCCGAGACCGGTCTTGCCTATGAGTTCCGCGCCAACCTGCGCGAGGGCAAGCTCGAGTTCACGCCGGCTCCCCAGTACCCGTGGTTCCAGGTCAACAACATGGGCCTCGAGCGTCCGTTGTTCTTTAAGGGCGAGGGCACTCACCATGTGCGTCTGGTCGTCGACGACGACATCGCGACCATCTTTGTCGATGATGTTGCGCTCAACGCTCGCTTCTGCAACAAGCAGGGCCAGGGTGTGGCGCTTACCGTCACCGACGGTGCGCTCAAGTGCGCAAACGCAACGATCGCGTCTCTGTAGCGGCAACGAACCGTTTTATGATTTAGAAAAGGAATGGAGAGGAACATGGACTACAAGGCAGTGTCCCAGCAAGTCGTCGACAACGTCGGCGGACTGGAGAACATCGAGGGCGCCACGCATTGCGTGACCCGTCTGCGTCTGGTGCTCAAGGATACGAGCAAATACAACAAGGCCGAGCTCGAGAACATCGATGGCGTCAAGGGCGTGCTGTACAACAGCGGCCAGCTCATGATCATCTTTGGTACCGGTACCGTCAACAAGGTTTACGATGAGTTTATGGCTCTGACGGGCGTCAAGGAGATTAGCGCTTCCGAGGTCAAGGGTGCCGAGGCGGACAAGAAAGGCAAGTTCTTCTCGGTCCTCAAGGTGTTCTCGGACATCTTTATCCCCATCATTCCTGCCTTCGTCGGTGCCGCTATCATCATCGGCCTTAAGTCGTTGATCGTTGCCAACGGCCTCTTTGGCATGGAGGGCAGTCTCGCCGATCACAGCGAGTTCCTCAAGAACCTCGCAAGCTTCTTTGCCATTATCGCCACCACGTTCGACTACCTGCCTGTCCTGGTTATGTACAGCGCGGTCAAGCGTTTTGGCGGTAACCCGATCCTGGGCATCCTCGTCGGTATCGTCATGGTTCACCCGAGTCTTATGAACCGTAACACGTTCGTTATGGACCCGACGGGTGCTGAGTACTGGAACTTCGGTCCGCTAA
>USMA01000184.1 GCA_900555765.1 uncultured Collinsella sp. | reverse complement strand
GTATGGACTATTTCTCCGTATGCAGTGAGCGCAACTTCCACTACCTGGCAGCCAAGCCAAAACGTATGCATCTTCTGGACTAGCCGAGCTGCTATGCCTCGGCCATGGTCAAAAACAGCCTCTCCCACCAGATGCGCTTCACGGTACAGAAGCTCGAGGAAGAGCTCTGCGCTGCCGGCAATCCGCACGTGCTGCAGATCAAGCTGCTTGGAGACGACTCTCGCGAGCCGTCCAGTTGGAAACTGCTTGCCGACGGTGAATGCATCGCAAGCGGCTCGGGTGACTTTGTCCGCGAGTGCTTCTGCGAGGGCGCCGAGGTGTTTTTGGACTTGTGCCGAGATGCCGTCGAAGCGGCCGAGCTGCGCCAGTGGAGCCAGAGGGAGTACGAGCTGCTGAGTGCCGCGCGCGGATTGCGATGGTGTAGGAACAGAAGCCTCATGACGGTGGCCTCAGCTGGAATGACGCATCGCTCGATAAATGATCTCAACAACGTAGCCGATGCGCCGCACTTCACCTCAAAGGCATTGAGCGATCGGGCGGCGTCCAGCATTTCTTTGATATCCCCAATTGATTGTTCCGAGAAAGTCTCTTCATGCCCTCACAATCGCCCTTACGAGAAACTTGGACGAGACAGGCGTCCATATGCCGTCTCTAAACTAACGAGCCGTTCGCGGAAAGAACATCTGGCTAGCACGGGCCAAAGATACACTGGTGCTGCTGCAACAATTATGGAAGATCGGTGCTGCCAATGAACCCTTCGAAATGTCCCAGGCGCTTCGCCCTGGGGCTGCTCGCCTCGCTGTCCGCCGCCGTGGCATTAGCATTACCCACGACCGCCCTCGCGGTGTCGGACCCGAATCCGCCCATCGTCTCCAACGTGACGATATCCGCGATGTCCGTCACGGCTGGCTCCACGCTGCATGTCCGCTATGACGTCGACGACCCTGACGGGGGGCGGTCCGTCACGCCGATAGTCGAGTCGGTATCCGGCGGGACCGACGACGGTCATGGCGTCAGCGTCCGCTTCGCATTCATCTCGAAAGGAGACACGGTCGATGGCTTCGATATCCCCACCTCCCCCGACGATCGACCCCTCAGGTACCGTGTAATTGGCCTTAGCGTGACCGACGCGCTCGGCTGGGTTACCGACGTCTATGACGCAGCGTATGCCGAGGAAAAGGAAATCGACTGCCCGACCTTCGTCACCAAACCTCTCGAGTATGAGGTGACCGAAGGTCCCGCGGACCAGAACCCGCCGACCGTGTCTAAGGTCAGTCTTGATAGCCATGAGATCATGATCGGTGGAAAGCTGCACGTCTCCTGGCAGGTGAGCGACCCCGACGGTGTGAAATCAGTCTCTCCCATCTTGAAAGAGGTGGCCGGAGACTCGGGCGACGACCATGAGTCTGTTACGGTTAACACCATCAAGTTCTCCAACTCGGTGGGCACTGATAAAGGATGCGATATCCCATTCGACGGCACCGTAGACCTGGGAAGATACCAAATCATTGCGTTGGAGGTTGTCGATTCCCTCGGGTATCGGACCACGGTCTACGACTCGGCTTACATCGGGGACAACGGCTCTGCCTGCCAGACCTTTCCCGCATCCGACCTCATATTCGATGTGACCGGCAGCGCGAACGATCCGCACTCTCCTGTGGTAACCGATGTCTCCCTTTCCTCCAAAGTCATCCCTGTCGGCAAGAAGCTGCAAATATCTTTCAACGTCAGCGACCCGGATGGCGTGAGAATGGTCGACGTGAGGTTCTGCGACCCCGGCTTCATCGAGAATCCCTCGACATCGGTCAGTTCCACCTCGATTCGGGCAACATACAGGGACGATGGTCGAGATGGCTATATCGATGTCGAATTCCCCACAACTCGCTCGATGGGGTCGTACGAAATCGAGGGGCTCCGCGTCCTCGACAAGGCGGGCCACGAGACCTTCGTCTACAGCTCCGCCTACGCCGAGCGTAACGGCAAGACCGGCGTTCAGACCTTTGATATCGACGCCGCGGGGGACGTCACCTTCGACGTGACCGCCCCGCTGTATGCCGCCACCAAGGGCGACGGGCAGGCGTATGCAAAGGGCGGCGGGGGCGGCCTGACCTTCCGCTTCAGCGGTCCTCTCGATGAGTTCACGCGTCTCCTCGTGGACGGAAATGAGGTCTCCGCTGAGAACTACACCGCAACCAAGGGCAGCACGATTATCGAGCTCAGGCCGGCCTACCTGGACACGCTCGCCGCCGGCGGCCACACCGTCACGGCCGTCTGGAAGGACGGGACGGCGACCGATGCATCCTTCACCGTGGAGGGGAAGGCCCAAGGGGGACAGACGAGCGGAAAGACCGACGTAGATTCACCCGGCGACAACAAAAGTGATCCTGCCACTCCTGAAAAGGACGCCGGCGAGGCGTCTACAAAAAGGTCGGGACGCACGACAGCCGATGAACCAAAGCTCGCCGCAACCGGCGACTTCGCTTGGATGGCCAGCATCGCATTAGCCATGGCGGCCACGGCCTGCTTCACGGCAGCGAGAAGGCTTAAGCCCAAGCAGCATAGGCACGAACAGTAGCTCAAAGCGAACTCAACTGGGAAGGGCAGATGGATAGCCGTCCGTCAGTTACAATCACCCCAAACCGCTGAAATGCAATCAGTTAACGAGTTTCGCCAGACGCTCGGTCTCTACCCCGCTCTGGCAAGCCACCAGGCGATGAGATAATGCCCACGTCTATCAACGTAAGCAAGGAGCGCGCTATGGCAGACAACGAGATCAGACCCTCGACGGACGGCGACCGAGAGGAACTCGTGGCAAAACAGCTCGCATCGACCAAAATCCACCTCGCGCTCACCCAGGAGCGGGTGGACGTCTCCGGCGCCATCAAGCTGCCACTCGAACGAATCCCCCAACTCGGAGTGGCGTTCGCCTCGCTCCCCTCGATGTTTCGCACCGTCACCAACACGGTGAGCGTACCCACGCTGCTCCAGGCGACCGACAAGTTTGGAAACCCACTCGATCCGTCGATACTCCAATCGTTCAAGGACGGCAGTGGCCTCATAGGGTCCTACCGCGACGCAGCCAATGGCTTTGGGCAGGCTCGCTTCCACGTTGTCGAGGGCGACATCGCCACAAGTGTCACGCAAGTGCCCTACGACCCGACGTCGCTGTTCATGGCAGCCGCAATCGCGCAGATAAACCAAAAGCTCGACTCCATCCAGGAGTCCGTCGACGAAATGTTCGACTACATGCGCCAGCGCGACAAGGCCAACATGCGAGGCAACCTCAGGACATTTGCAGACATCCTCAACGGTTACGGCCTCAACTACGGCAACGCCACCTACATGGCAAACGCCCATATGAAGGTGCTCGACATCAAGCAGTCGTCCGCGCAGGACATGGAACTCTTCCGCTCGCAGGTGCAGGCGGATCTGAAAAAGAAAGGGTTCATCGAGGTGCGAGACGGCTTGGGCAGACGCCTCGACAAGGTGCTCGACTACCTCAAAGACTGCCAGCTCGCCACCTACATCCACGCGTTCTCGCTGTTCCTC
>USMA01000183.1 GCA_900555765.1 uncultured Collinsella sp. | reverse complement strand
TTCGACGAGGCGGCGTTAATTCGGCCGCAAGGAGCGAATAACGCCCGAGAACGGGGGCGCAGGACAACCTGCGCCCCCGTTTTTGTTTTGCGACCCTCGAACCGTCTCCCCTGGGACCTGATTGACAGCCCCTTCGAGGCCCCGTGGGCAAAAAAGGGCAAATATGAGTACTGTTACCTTTTTAGTAACAGCCAAAACAGCCCCAAATGCCGTTTTCACGGCTTACACGCGTCCCTAAATTGATCAAACAGCCCTATAGCGGACTTATATGTGTTTGCGTTAATAAACATATTTTGCTGTTATGTCTATTATTTTGCGAAGGCAATATGATACTAAGATAGCAACCGTACTCATATTTGGCATTTTTTGCCCACAGGGTATTTCCTGGGGAACTGACAACAGCCTTAGGGTCCCGCGCGGCGCCGCTCCCTCCCGGCATTCGCCGACGTTTGCCCAGATAAAACCTGCCAAAATAAACCTGTCTCTTTTTGGTAGGATTCGGGGTGACAAGGCCTTGCACTTTAGCGTGCGACAGCGGATAATGCCGAGCATTCGACAATACGCTTATTGCTCTTTCTATTGATTGAGGAGACCCCTATGGCCATGGAATTCAAACGCAGGCTGCCGATCCCCATGGAGATCCGCGAGGAAATGCCGCTTTCTGCCGAGCTTACCGCCAAAAAGCAGGCATTTGACGCCGAGGTCGCCAAAGTCTTTACCGGCGAGGACGCACGTAAGGTGCTCATCATCGGCCCGTGCTCTGCCGACCGCGAGGATTCGGTGCTCGAGTATATGAACCGACTGGCCAAGACCGCCGAAGAGGTCAAGGACAAGCTCATCATCATTCCGCGCGTCTACACCAATAAGCCGCGCACCAAGGGTACCGGCTACAAGGGTCTTCTGCACAACCCCAACCCCGAGGCTCCCGACGACCTGCTCGAGGGCGTCAAGGCCATCCGCCACATGCACCTGCGCGTCATCGAGGAGACCGGCTTCTTTACCGCCGATGAGATGCTCTACCCGTCCAACTACCAATACCTCGTCGACCTGCTGAGCTATGTTGCCGTGGGCGCACGCTCGGTCGAGAACCAGGAGCATCGCCTGGTGTCGAGCGGCATTTCGGTACCCGTCGGCATGAAGAATCCCACTGCCGGCTCTACCACCGTTATGCTCAACTCCATTTACGCCGCGCAGGCGCACCAGAGCTTCATCTTCCGCAACTGGGAGGTCGAGTGCGACGGCAACCCGCTCGCACACGCCGTTATGCGTGGCTACATTGGCCTCGCCGGTCGCACCTACCCCAACTACCACTACGAGCACCTCGAGCGCCTGGCCGAGCGCTATACCGAGCACGCCGGCTATACCAATCCGGCAGCGGTCATCGACTGCAACCACGACAATTCGGGCAAGCGTCCGCTGGAGCAGTATCGCATTTGCAAGGAGGTACTCGACAGCTGCCGCCGCAACGAGTCCATCTCCAAGCTGGTCAAGGGCTTTATGATCGAGTCTTACCTGGAGGACGGCAACCAGCCGGTCGACGGCGGCGTCTTTGGCAAGTCGATCACCGACCCGTGCCTGGGCTGGGAAAAGACCGACTACCTCATCCACGAGATCGCGGAACGGGTGTAGGTTACGGCGTTTTACCAAACGCCGTAACGGCTCGACGCTGCAAACCCGCAAGGGCGGCAATCTGCCTTTCAACTTCGGCGGCATGATCAAAAGATCAATGCCGCCTCGTTTCAAGGCACCTTGCTCGCTCTGGCGGGCTTTCGCTGACTTTTGCTTTACCTGCGGTGTTGGCGGGGTAGCTAATTAAGGATGGGGCTCTTTTAGCTACCCGCAAAGTAATCGTTGGGGACGTTCTTGTTTGACTAATCGTTTAAGAACGTCCCCCAACGACTAGCCCTCGCGTATCGTATGCGAGCTGGGCTTCGGGGGCCAGGCGTGCCCTGTTAAACATGCCTTCGGGTCGCACGTTTCCCTTCGAATCGATCATACAAGCCCCCAATCTGTTCGGTTTCCCCAGATTGTGAGCCCGCACACCCAAGCCGCACCGCCCGCCAGTCAGCTGAAACCACCTGCCAAAAAGGGACAGGTTTATTTTGGCAGGTTTTATCTGGGCAAACGTCCAAACCGACGTAAGGGAGTTGCCTTCCCTCGTGGCGGTCTTCTAGCAGAAAAACCAAGTGAGTAGGCTTTTTGCAGAAGGCCGAGCACGCCCTAAAACGCCACAGCTCTGACCTGCAGTTTTATAGATCATTTGTCGCGATGTGCTCGGCAGGTTCAAAAAAGTCTACTCACTTGTATCTGAGACGCACCAGATTGGCAAAAACCGCCGCGAAAGGGCCCCTGGTCCCTTCGCGGCGGTCATACGCCTCTATTTTTGCGACGGTTTTGCCCGCTTGTTATTCGCTGTAGCGGGTGGCGATGGCAGCTTGTACCATGCCGGCGCTCATGAGGTAGGTCACCAGGAAGTAGCCGCCGTAGGCTGCCAGGAAGATTGCACAGGTGAGGCCCACGGTGCCACCGATGCTCATATTTCCGAATATGCTCACCAGCTCGATGATCACCTTAAGTGCCACAAAGGAGTGCGCCAGGCCCACTGCCAGCGGGAACAGGAAGAATACCGCTTGCTGTGCCATCACCGAATGGCGAATCTGGCGGTCGTCGCAGCCGATCTGTGCCAGCACACGATAGCTGCGGCTGCCGTCGGCCACATTGGAGAGCTGCTGGATCGACAGTATCGCCGCGCATGCAACGACCAATACAAAGCCGATGTAGATGGCTAGGTAGCTAATAAGACCGTTCATTTGCGCTGCTTGCGTGTACATCTCGGAGCATGTGATGAAGGTTCCCCACGACCCCGGCTCCTTGCCGTCAACGAGCAGATTGTCGAGCACAGTGTATTTAATACTCTCGTCTGCCTCGGTCGTATCCATCCCCTGTTTGTAGTTAACGAGCAGGCTACTGGAATACGGCTGCAGATTAAGTTGGGACAACAGCTCGTCGGCAACGACGACGGTACCCCCATTACTGCCCATCGCCGAGTTGGCGATGGCCGCCGTGTCCTCATCCGACTTATCGGTTGCGGGCTTGAGCGTATGCCCGCCCAAGGTAAGGGCATGGCCGCCAGCCATATACTTGGTGTACAGGTCGACCAGCTCGCCGCCCATATCACATGTGAGCAGATACTGGTCGTGACCGATGTGCACCGGCTCCTCGCCCATCATCTGGCGCAGTTTGTTGTACTGGCTCGCCGGCGTCACAAACAGACCCATCGTATCGGCATTGCTACCCCCGAACGCCTTGGGAAGCTTTTCGCCCATGGTCTTGCACATCTCACTTGGAGTCACCGAAGGATCCGAGCCGCCAAGCGGGTAACTCAGATACGAATCGATCTGCACATGCTCACCGGCAACATCGGCGATATTGACCTTCTTGCCGGTCTCGTCGTTGTTGTCTGCCGACTTGCCTTTAATACCGTCTGCAACGTTATCGGGGTCGATACGATCGCCGTGCCATGCGGAGTACAAATCGACCGATGTATCAGC
>USMA01000182.1 GCA_900555765.1 uncultured Collinsella sp. | reverse complement strand
TCGATGAGCTCAAAGGCCTCGGAACGCGGCTCGTGCTCCCCCGGATGCAGCAACGTGCCGTCCAAATCGCATGCAATCAGCTTGATTCCCTCAAGACCCATATGCTTTCCCCCAAAGCACCTCATCAACAGTAAGACGGACTTTGAATAGCTGCCTCTCAAAGTCCGTCTTACTCATACGCACGTTAACCGCGCGCCTTTTTTACGATCGCAAAGTCTGGAGCCATACTCACAACGGCATCCGCCGCGCTCGATGCAAAGCGTCGGTCCGCATCGAGTTCACGGGTAACCACCGAGAGCCGAACACCCTCGACACCCCGGAGCATGCGGCCCAAAACAGGCTGCACCGGCGTATACATGCGCACGGTATGCTCGTCCGAGTCGCCCCGGAAGAGCGGCGCATGCATGTTGCCGATCTCCCAGCACGCATGCGCGAGCGCAATCGGGTCCATGCGGTCAACTTCGACCAAATAAACCTCGGCGCTGCGCAGGCGCACGACAACCGCCACGGGCACCACGCCCGAACGGTCGACGGCGAGCACGTCGCCGTCGACAAGACGACCGCCGTCGGCAGTATCCAGCCGAACATCGACCGTGCGCCCCAGCTCCGTCACGCCCGCAAACGCGCATACATCAGCCTGGTCCCAATCGAGCAGCAGCTCGTCAACTTCAAAGACGCCGCCCAACTTCCGGCGAAGCAGGAGTTCATAGGACGGATCGTTGAGATTTCCCAAGCATGTCGTCGAAACCAAGCGTTCAGGCATACTCTAACCCTCGACCTCAACGAGCTCGATATCAAAGTTGAGGTCCTTGCCGGCCAGCTCGTGGTTGGCGTCGAGCGTCACGGCCTCAGGCGTTACGTCGATGACCACGGCGGGGACGGGCATGCCGCTCGGCGTGGACAGGAAAAGCTTCATGCCCTTCTCGATCTGCTCGATGTTGGGAACCTGTTCGGCCGGGAAGGTAATAACCATCTCGGGGTTGTGCTCGCCGTAGGCATCGGCAGCAGGAATGTGCACGGTCTTCTTCTCGCCCACCTGCATGTCGACAACAGCGGCGTCGAAGCCCTTGATCATCTGACCGGCGCCGCAGGTGAACTCCAGCGGCTCGCCGCGATCGTAGGAGCTATCGAACTGCGTGCCGTCGTCGAGCGTGCCGCGATAATGAGTCTTGACCTTCTTGCCCTGGTTGGACATGGTAACCTCCGTGATAAGGGCGGCGCATAACGCGGGCCGCCGTGAACATATGGCGCTAACTATACCCTAGTCATACAATTCAAAGACAGTTTGCAAAGAAACGCTGCAACCGGAGGAACCATGGCATATCCCGTATTTGACCTACACTGCGACACCGCCGACCGCATCGGCTGGGCCACGCTCGATCTCGACCTGCGCTTTACCGCCGGCACCGACGGTTATTTCCCCGGCGACGAAACGCATCCGCAAGATTTCGACCTCATCGAGGGCAACGCCTGCGCCATCTCGCTCGCAAAGATCGACAACACGCCGTGGGCACAGTGCTTCGCCACGTTTGTCCCCGATGAGATTCCCACCGCCCACGCCGCGCGCTTCCAGGCGCAGATCATGGCGCACATGAGCGGCCAGGCAATGCTCAACCACGACCGCATGGTCAACGTACGCAGCGCCGCAGACATTCGCCCTGCGCTCAAAGACGGCAAGGTCGCCTGCATCCACACCATCGAAAACGCCACGTTCTTTGCCGAGGACCCCGCGCTGATCGAGGTGCTTAAGAGCCTGGGCGTGCTTATGTCGTCACTCAGCTGGAACGCGCAGGGACCGCTCGCGAGCGGCCACGACACCCACGCCGGCCTCACCGCCGCCGGCATCGAGGCACTTACGCAGATGGAGCACGCCGGCATGGTACTCGACGTCTCCCACCTCAACGATGAGTGCTTTGACGAGGTTGTCGCCCACGCCACGCGCCCCTTCGTCGCCAGCCACTCCAACTCCCGTGCGGTTTGCGGCGCCAAACGCAACCTTACCGACGACCAGTTCCGCACCATTCGCGATATGGGTGGCATCGTCGGCCTCAACTACTGCAGCGAGTTCCTTTCCAACGACGCAACCGACAAGACCGCCGCAGACGTCACCTTCGACCAGCTGGCGGCACATATCGAGCACTGGCTCGACCTGGGCGGCGAGGACGTCATCGCGCTCGGCGGCGACTGGGACGGCGCCACTGTGCCCGTTTTCCTCTCCGATGCCAGCAAGATGCCAGAGTTCCAGAACATGCTTTCCAAGCATTTTGGCAAGACCGTGATGCAAAAGCTCTGCAGCGACAACGCGCTTGCCTTCTTCGAGCGTTATTAATTTCACATCCCTTGAGCGGGCCGGCATGCCGAACGGTCGACATGCCGGCCCGTCCCCAATCTGAAGGACCGCTTTTGACGCAGCAGTTTACGATTTCCGTATCCCGACCGGATGGGACGCCCATCCCCGTCGTAGTTACCAAAAAGCGCGTCAAGAACTTCAACCTACGCGTCACATCGAGTGGTGAGGTCCACGCCAGTGCACCGCTCGGCGCCAGCCGCGAGCGCATCGAAGCGTTTGTAAAGCGCAACAGTGCCTGGATTGTCAACCGACTTGCCCAGCGTGAGCGACGTCAGGCGACGGCGCGAGAGCCGCTCAGTCCCTCGTCCATCATTGCACTTTGGGGCAAGCCCGTCACGGTACAGGATGCGCTCGCTCACAACTTTGCATCACCCGCACCGCGCCCCAAGCAGGCCACCTTCGCAAGTTTTATGAGTACCGATGAATCGGACGAAAGCCCACAGGCAAAGCGGCACGCAATCCTCGACGGCCTAACGTCCGATGAGCTCCAAGCCCACATCGACCAGCTCTATACGTCCGAAGTCACATCGGCGCTACGCGATATGGTGCACGCATACGAAATCGCAATGGGTGTCGCCGTTTCCCGCGTTTCCGTACGCAGCATGAAAACGCGTTGGGGCTCATGCACGCCCAAATCCGGCGCCGTTCGCATCGCACGAGAACTTGCCGCCTATCCCGTCGAATGCCTCGACATGGTTGTCGCCCACGAGCTCGTCCACTTGCTCGAGCCAAGCCACAATCAGCGGTTTCACGCCCTGCTCGACACGTACTGCCCCAACAATAGAGCGCTGTCCCAGCGGCTCAAGCAGCCACCCATAGAGATGTATTAGAACCGGTTAGCGCACGCGCTCGATCTCGACGCCGCAGCTTGCCAGGGGAAGACCGACGGGCGCCCAAGGCTTATCGAGCTTAACGCGCACGCCAAGCAGCAGGGGGTAACGACGTAGCAGCATCTGGGCCACGCCCTCGGCTGCAGCCTCGATGAGCTTAAACGTATGCTCGCGCAGATAGCCATCGACATCGTGGCACACCGAGCCGTAGTCAATCGAGGCGTCCAGGTTGTCGTGCTCCCCCGCTGCACGCAAGTCGGCATAGAGCACCAAGGACACGATGAATTTCTGGCCCAGTGCGTTCTCTTCGGGATACACGCCGAGGTTGGCAAAGCCCTCGAGACCGTCGATAGTAATGCGATCTGCATGGCGCAGAACGTCATAGCTCACGTGGGGCACCGCC
>USMA01000181.1 GCA_900555765.1 uncultured Collinsella sp. | reverse complement strand
TAATGTGCAGGTTGATATCCTCCATGGGGATGACCTGAGCCCAGCCGCCGCCGGCAGCGCCGCCCTTAACGCCAAAAACGGGGCCGAGCGAAGGCTCGCGCAGGGCAACAGCACTCTTGACGCCGCGACGACGCAGGCCGTCGGCCAGACCGATGGTCGTGGTGGTCTTGCCCTCGCCCGCGGGCGTTGGGTTGATAGCGGTCACGAGGACGAGCTTGGCCTGGTGATCAGTCGGCTCGTTGAGCAGTGAATAGTCGACCTTAGCCTTGTCGAAGCCGTACGGAATAAGGTGCTTAACGTCGACGCCGGCGTTCTTGGCCACCTCGGTAATAGGCAGTGGCGTGACAGAACGTGCGATTTCGATGTCAGTAGGCATGGGCGGTCCTTTCGTTACCGAATGAGAAAAAGGCCAATTCAGCATAGCACGGGCGCGCAATAGTAAAACGCCCATAACCGATGAACGGCGATATGTTTACCCGATGCCCAGCGATAGTCCAACAGCCCGCCAAAACAAAGCGCCCTAAACGGTAGGTTCAATCCCCAGGTGCTCAAAGGTGCGAAGGGTTGCCTGACGGCCCTGCGGCGTACGAATCATCAACCCGCACTGCAGCAAATAGGGCTCATAGCCATCCTCGAGCGTGCCCGGGTCCTCGCCCACCGCGCTGGCAAGGGTCGTCAGGCCTACAGCACGGCCGGAGAACGTCTTGGCAAGCGTCTCCAAGATACGAATATCCATCCAGTCCAGACCGAGCTCGTCGATCTCGAAGAACTCGAGCGCCTGGCGGCAGATATCGAGCTCGATGGGGCCGTTGCCACGCACCTGTGCGTAATCGCGCACGCGCTTGAGCAGGCGGTTGGCAAGACGTGGCGTGCCGCGCGAACGCGAGCCGATCTCGAGCGCACTGGGATGGTCGATCGTCACGCCCAGGATAGTCGCCGAGCGCGTCACAATCTGCGCGAGCTCCTCGACCGTGTAGTAATCCAGGCGATATGAAATGCCAAAGCGGTCGCGCAACGGGCCGGTCAACATGCCTGAGCGGGTCGTTGCCGCTACCAGCGTAAACTTGGGAATATCCAGGCGAATCGAGCGCGCCGCCGGACCCTTGCCAATCACGATATCGAGGGCAAAGTCCTCCATCGCGGGGTATAGGACCTCCTCGACCGAACGGTTGAGGCGGTGGATCTCGTCGATAAACAGCACATCACCCGGCTGCAGGTTGGTAAGGATAGCCGCCAGGTCGCCGATGCGCGCGATGGCAGGGCCACTCGTCGTCTTGATCTGAGCGCCCAGCTCGTTGGCGATAACGGTGGCCAGCGTGGTCTTGCCCAGGCCCGGAGGACCCGAGAAAATCACGTGGTCGAGCGTCTCACCACGGCTCTGCGCCGCTTCGATCAACACGCGCAGGCTCTGCTTGATGTGCTCCTGACCACAGTAATCGTCCAGGCGCTGGGGACGCAAAGTGCGGTCGACATCGAGGTCCTCGGCCGTCAGCTCCGAGCCCACCATGCGCTCGCCGTGCGCCATGGATGCCGCCGGTGAGTTGCCGGGCGTCGCCCACAGATCCTGAGAGTCATCGGCTTCCCACATCACGCATCCATTCCGAGTCGCTTAAGCGCCGCGCCGAGCAGATCCTCGACACGCATATTCTGTCCATCATACCCGCTCAGGGCAACATCGGTCTCCTGCGGGCTAAAGCCCATGGAAAGGAGTGCCGCACGGGCATCATCGATCGCCGAGGGAGCGGCAGCGGGCACGGGCATCGCAACCTGTCCGGGAATCACGTCGACCGGCACAAAGCCCTTATCCTTGGCAAAGGTGCTCTTGAGTTCCAGGATCAGGCGCTGAGCTGTCTTTTTGCCCACACCGGGTACCTTGGCCATGCCCTTGTCGTCCTCGGCCATCACCAGCGAATATAGCTGCCCCACGGTATAGGTGGAAAGCACGGCGAGCGCCAGGCGCGGGCCAACGCCCGAAACGGACACGAGCCGGTCGAACATCGTGCGCTCATCCTTTGAGGAAAAACCGAAAAGTGTCATGGCGTCCTCGCGCACCTGCATACGCGTGTAGAGGCGGACCTCGCCGCCGGGCGTCGGCAACGTGGCCGCAGTGCTGCCCGAGATGCCGAGCTCAAAGCCAACGCCCGACAAATCGACGACAGCAGAGCTCATCGTGGCCTCGACAAGCGTGCCGTGGAGCGGGGAACTCATCAGTGTACGGATCCTCTCTGGTGATAGAACTCGCCACCGGTAAGCGCCCGGGTGCGGCTGAGGTTTACGTGGCAGATGGCGCAAGCCAGGGCATCGGCGGCATGGTCGGGATGCGGGTCGTGATCGAGCTGTGTGAGCGTGCGTACCATGTAGGCGACCTGCCGCTTGTCCGCGGCGCCGGTGCCCACCACAGCCTGTTTGATCTGCATGGGCGTGTACTCGCCAATCTCGAGCGCGCATTCCGAAAGCGCTACGAGTGCAGCACCGCGGGCATGCGCCGTAGGGATGGCCGAGCGAACGTTGGCGCCAAAGTAAATGCTCTCGATAGCAGCGGTATCGGGTCGATAACGTTCCACGACACCCTTAAGGTCATGGGCGATATGCGACAGGCGCACCGCGAGCGGACTGCCCGCGCTGGTCTCGATGCAACCGTAGGCACGGCAGCGAACCTCGCCACGCCGCTCCTCGATAATCCCCCAACCCGTATGAGCCAAACCGGGGTCAATGCCCAAGATAACCAAGCCAACCTCCCCTCGCCACAAGCACAGCGCAAGCCAAGGCCCCGCGCATCATTCACGAACGTCTGTTCTAGAATAACACAACGCCAGCCCCATAAGTCAGCTGAGATTAATGCAGGTTGAGCATACGCAAGCGAGCGCCCGCCAGAGCGAGCAAGGTGCCTTGAAAGAGGAGGGCATTGACCTGGCGGTCATGCCCGACGATTGAAAGGCAGATTGCCGCTCTGGCGGGCGCGCAGCGGCCTAGTTCTGTGAGAAAAAGGGAAACTGCCTCGGATCCACCGGCGGATGCGGCATCGGGCCACCCTGGGGACTACCTTGAGAGCCGCCCTGACCGCCCATCATCTTATCGATGGCGTCCTGAACCTCGCCCTCGAACTTTTTCATTCCCTCGTGCAAACGACGCTGACCGTCCTCAGAGCGCAGCTCCTCCATCTGCTCGGGCGAAATACCCAGAAGCTCGCCCAGCACGCCCATCATCTCGTTTCGCACGCGCTCGCTCGTATCCTCGTCAGCAAAACGGCGTACCTCGGCGCGCGCCAGCGAATCGACCGTTATACGCTCCTTGCCGTTAAGCCCCAGGTCGGACCACGCGAGCATGTACGGCCAGGCACGCTCGGCAAACGAGCGGGCCGAGACGATCGGCGCCGTCGGCAACATGCGGCGGGCAGCTTCACCCTGTCGAACGAGCATCAGCAGCAGCGAGCAGGCCTCAGGCTTGCCAGCGGCCATCGGGATGTCGTCGAAAGATCGATTGCGGTCCACGTGCGCCTCGAGCGCCCCATCGACCTCACCCGGCTCAAGCCCGCCGAGCAGCTGCGCCTCGCGTGCGAGAATATCTACCGGACCGTCGAGCGTCGAGAGCGCCTGC
>USMA01000180.1 GCA_900555765.1 uncultured Collinsella sp. | reverse complement strand
CCAATGAGCGACGGGTAGGCCCGCCCCTCACATTATGTCTATTAGATAGCGAAAAGTTTAGCAAGCTCGGCCACCGAGTGCACCACCGCATCGGCGCCCGCGGCCTCGTGCTCCCCCGGCGCTGCCGCGCCCGAATAGATGCCGATGCACGGCACGCCCATCGCGTGCGCGCCCTCCACATCGTTAAAGCGATCGCCGATCATCACGGCATCGTCGGCCGTCGCGCCGAGCGCCGCCAGGGCATCGCGAACCGAATCGGCCTTGGTCTCGCGTCCCTGCGGCGGATTCATGCCAACCACCGCCTCAAACTGAGAAAGCCCCAGCTCGCCCACCATGTCAATGCACTTTGCCTCCATGCGTGCCGTCGCCACGGCCAAGCGATGCCCCTGCGCGACAAGGCCATCGAGCAGCTCGGGGATCCCGTCGAACACGGGATACTCCTCCGGTCCCAGCTCGTCAAAAAAGGCGCGGTACTCGTCGGCCACCACAAGCGACTCCTCGCGGGAAAAGCCATAAAAGTCGTGAAAGCTCTTCCACAGGGGCGGCCCGATCATGCGGCGCAGGTCACCCATCTGCGCCTCCGAAAACCCGCGCGCGGCCAACGTCTTGCGCGTCGAGGTCATCACCGCCCGACCCGTATCGGCCACCGTGCCATCAAAATCGAACAGCACGACCGGCCGCCTGCATATCTCCAGCGCCTCCATCGGCATCCCTCTTCCCCAGTTGACGATTTCCACACCGACACTTCAAACTGTTGACTATTCAACAATTGAAGCTAGCAATGTAGAGCAACTCCACTATACTTGTCGCACTTTGCTCTCAGAAGGCGGCGCGCAAGCGCCCCAACGAAAGGTGCAATTATGTCTTTTGCCATCATAACCGACTCCACGTCGGACAGCTCCCCCGCCCGCGCTCAAGAGCTCGGTATATACGGGATTCCGCTGCATGTGATTATCGAGGGCGAGGACCTGCTCGACCAGGTACAGATTACCGCCCAGGAATACGTTGCCCGCATGGCCGGCTCCGAGCAGCTGCCGCACACCTCGCAGCCGAGTGCCGGCGAGTTCAAGGCGCTGTTTGACCGCGTGCGCGCCGATGGCCACGACAGCGCGATCTTTATCTCGCTGTGCAGCGAGTGGTCCGCCTGCTATTCCAATGCATGCCTGGTCGCCGAGACCCACGAGCTCGACGTGCGCTGCATCGATTCGCGCACCGGCTCGGGTGCCGAGGGCCTGCTGGTGGAGTACGCGCTCGCCATGCGCGAGGACGGCCGCAGCCTGGACGAGACCGAGGCACAGATCCGCGCGACCCTGTCCGACGCGCACCTGCTGCTGATTCCCCGCACGCTCGAGAACCTCGTTAAGAACGGCCGCGCGCCCAAGCTCGCCGGCCAGCTCACGCAGATGCTCAATATTCGCCTGGCCGTTTCGCCGGAGTGGCAGTCGGGCGAGATCAAGGCCATCAAGAAGGGCCGCGGCGCCAAGCGCATCGTCGCCAACACCATGGCAGACTGCCTCGCGTTTTTGGACGAGCACCCGGGCTCAAGCGTGCGTGTGCTCACGACCGGCGCCGCCGAGGAGCAGGAGCTTGTCAACGAGGCACTCGCGGGCCAGGATTACGTAGACGCCGGCACCGGCCCCATCGGCTGCACCATCGCCACCCACGTAGGCGTCGACGCCATCGCCATCAGCTACTGCCCCCGCTACCAACCTGCCAATTAGGGCTACCCATACCACTTGCGGTGGAATAGGGACTGTTTTTGGCTTATCAGCCGCAAATCAATCCCTATTCCACCGCAACTTAGAAGCAGTTCATTTGGGACGGGGCTAAAAAGACTGGTATCAAACGTTTCAGACCAGTCTTTTAGCCCCGTCCCATTTTACCTACCCTACATCAGCCCGCTCAGGGCGATGTCGACGGCTTCGTTGAGGTCGTCGGTGATGTGGACAAGGTCTGGATCGAGTGGGCTGATCATGCCGGCATCCATCACCGGGCCGTTGAGCCAGTCGAACAGGCCCCTCGCGGTACCCACTGGACAAAAAATGGCAAATATGAGTACCGCCACCAAATTAGTAGCAGCAAAATCTCGCCGGAATTGATCATTTCGATCAATTCCACGTCTTGCCAAGGCTCAAAATTCCGTGTTTAGTGGGTTAGATATATAGAATAATGTGGAATTGGTATTCTATTCTTACCAAATGTTATGAGACTACATTAACAACAGTACTCATATTTGACGTTATTTGACCACGGAGTCATTCGAGGACCCCTCCCCACGCCGCCAACACGCCCCATAGAAGCCAAAACACCTTTAACAACAGCCGCCGCACGTTTTGGCACCGGCTAATTGCCACTCACGGATCGGTACCCCACTATTACCGAACCAAAATCGAAGTCGCATATCTCATAAAGCTGAAATGACGTACCCTCATCCCAATGAACGCTGACAAGAATGGCATTCAAATGAGCAACGCCGTGCATCAATACGCCCTTTTCGGGAACGCCTTATTCAAACTCAATAAAACGGTTGTCCACGCTTCAGATCCGCGTAAGCAGATCGTAATCTGTAGCAACGGTCCAGACATCCGTTACGCAACACTCGAAGAATGGGACAAAGCCGGCAAATCTTTCGGCGAACGTGCACAGACCGAGGGCATCGTTACCAGCGCGAGCCCAGCGCGCGACAAACTCGAGCTCTTTCGCAATCTTTTTACCGGCCGCAAAGATGTGCACGCTCACGGGTATCGCAGAAAAGACGGGGGCAGCGGCTATACACCCGCCTGCGCAAATGAGTGGAAGCCAGGCATTTGCCCCAAAGCAAACCATCACAGAATTAAATGCGCTGAATGTCGCAGCCGCACATTCCTTGAGCTGAACGATGCCGCCATTATCGCCCATTTCAAAGGCAGCGACGACAGGCTCCGGGACGTCATAGGTCAATATGTTCTCGACAAAGACTGCAACACAAATGTCCTTGTCATTGATTTTGACAAAGCCGATTGGAAAGAAGCGACAAACGCTATCAGGCTCGTCGTAAAAAACCATGGAATTAACGCTGCGGTCGAGCGATCAAGGTCAGGCAACGGCGCGCATATCTGGTTTTTCTTCCTAGAACCTATAAACGCAAAGACAGCACGAGATTTCGGTAGCTGCCTTATCGCCGAAGCAGCGGCACTCAACAAGACAATCACCTTCGAAGCCTTTGACCGAATGATACCCGCGCAGTCCACCATTCCTGAAGGTGGCTTTGGAAATCTCATTGCGCTGCCCTTTCAGGGAAAAGCGCAGCGGAAAGGAAACAGCGTATTTGTTGACGAACGATTCGAGCCCTTTCCCGACCAATGGCTTTACCTTTCGCAAATCCAACTAATCTCGCGTGCGACGGTGGATCGTCTGATCGAGGACACCAAAAACAAACCGCTTGGAATAGCAACAGCTGCAGCGACAAACAAAACCAGGCGCAATGTCCAAAAGCCACGAAAGCGGCTCCCGCTCACGCCACGAGACTTCCCCTCGAACCTGCTCGTCACACTCGACCATATGCTCAACATCCCCGAAAAGTCACTGCGCCAGGCAGCACACATGCAAATCCGCCGGCTT
>USMA01000179.1 GCA_900555765.1 uncultured Collinsella sp. | reverse complement strand
GTAAACTGGAAGTACTCGCCCGCGCCACACGCCTGCGCCAACCCGGCAAAGATCTCCCGCCCCGGCCTCGTGTCGTCATGCAGCACGGGCAGCACGGCATTTCGGTAGAACACGCGCGCATCGTTGGCGCCTGTCACCATTCCCATGCCGCGATCGGCCTCCAGATACGTCACGTCGGGCAGCACGAAGTCAGAAGCGCGCGCTGTCTCGGACCAGCGAATATCAATCGTCACGAGCAGGTCGAGCTGCCGCAAAATACTCAACCAAGCCTGCGCATTGCCATAGCCCGCACCGGGGTTACTGGCGTAAACGATCAGCCCGCGCAGGTCCCCGGCCAGAATCGACTGGCCGATGGTCGTGCACAGACCACGCTCGGGGTCGACCAGTGGATAGCGCTCGGACCCCAACTTGGGCTCACGTGGCATCGACGGCGTCGCAAAACGCGCAGGGTCCAAATCGCCCAGCGCAAGCGGTGTGGGCGGGTTGAGGGCACCGCCCGCGTGTCCGATGCAGCCCAGCAGCACATCGACCAAGCAGATAGCGCGCGCGGTCTGGGTGCTATTGGCATACGCGATACCGCTGCCGCCATGAAAGCCAGCATCCACCACCGCGACAGGCGCGGCGGCAGCGAGATCGCGCGCCGTCGCGCGGATGTCATCTGCCGGCACGTCGCACATCGACTCGGCCCACTCGGGCGTCCAAGCACGGGCCGCCTGCACCAGCTCGTCAAAACCCGTGGTATAGCGGTCCACAAACTCGTGGTCGTACAGGTCCTCGGCAATCAACACATGTGCGATACCCAGCAGCAAGGCCAGGTCGCAGCCCGGGCGCACGCGCAGCCAGCGACCGGCAAGCGCGGCAGAGCCGCTGCGCCGGGGGTCGACCACGATGATCTTCGCCCCACGCCGGCGCGCATCGTTGAGCGCATCGACGGCCCCCATCGTCGATGAATCGACGATGGAACGCCCCAGGTACATGATGCAGTCAGTATGCGCCAGGTCGGAGGCAGGGCTGTAGCCCAGGCTGTGCTCCCAACCGGTAAGTCGGCTTACCTCGCAGGCGCCATCGGCACCGTACACGTTGGGCGAACCCAGCGCATGCATAAAGCGAAAGGCCCAATAGCGGTCGAACGAGGGAACGCCGAGCGTCATGCCCAGCGCACGAGGCCCGCACTCGTCAACAATCCCCGCAAGGCGCGCCGCAATATCCGAGAACGCCTCGTCCCAGCTCACCGCATCAAACCCCGAGCCATCAGCTCGGCGGCGCATGGGATGCAAAATGCGATCGCGCTCGTCAAACGGCATTGCCAGGCGATGGCGCCCGCGGGCGCACAGGGCACGCGCCGCGCACGGATGCCCCGGCACCGGCAACTCAGCCACCAAACGCCCATCCTCAACATGGGCCGCAAAGGCGCAATCGGCATAGCATCCCCCGCATGTGGTCACCACGGCGCGACCGTCACGCTTAACAGCAGATGCCATCTCGATTACCCCTTTCATCAGCCAAACACAACAGGCCAAAAGCCCGGCAACGAGCCCCAGACCCAAAAAGCCTCCCGCACGGCAATGCCCCGCGGGAGGCCCAACGTCAAACAGACGATACCTTACGCCTCGGACTTCTTGGCGTAGACAAACCAGTAGCCGAGCGCGATCAGGACCGCGCCGCCCACGATGTTGCCCAGCGTGGCGGCGGACAAGTTAAACGCAATGCCCGCAGCGTTGAGCGCATCGGCGCCGGCGACGTCGGCACCATAACCGCATGCATGCATCACGGCGCCCATGGGCAAAAAGTACATGTTGGCGACGCAGTGCTCAAAACCGCAGGCCACAAAGGCAGCAATCGGCAGCAAAATGCCCACAACCTTATCGACCACGGTCTTGCCGGCGGTACCGATCCACACGGCCAGGCACACAAAGATGTTGCACAGGATGCCACGGAAGAAGATCGTCACCCAGTCGATCGTCACCTTGCCGGCGGCGACGCTCACCATGAAGTTGGCGACCGCCTCGCCGTTGAGTTTATAGATGCCGGCCATGTACACCAAAAAGACGATGAACAGAGCACCGACAAAATTGCCGACCCACACGACGACCCAGGCCTTAAGCATCTGGACAAGGGTGATCTTTTTGCTCTTGAGCGCGCAGACCATAAGCGAATTGCCGGTAAACAGCTCGGCGCCGCACACCAGCACCAGCACCAGGCCCAGGCAAAAGCACAGGCCGCCCACGACGCGCTGGGCACCCCAGCCCAGCGTGCTGTCGCTCAAAAACACCGTAAAGAACAGGCCGCCGAAGGCGATAAACGCGCCGGCGAACATTGCCAACAGAAAGGCCTTAGCGACCGGCAGGTTGGCCTTGGTCACGCCGGCGGCCTCGGTCTTGGCCTCGATCGCGGCGGGCGCCAGGCAATCGGGAGTGGGATACTCCACCTTGGAATCTGCCATGTCAATCACTTCTTTCCTATTCAGCAGAGACAAGCGCTGCTATTGCTCCTGCCCCAAGCGGACAAAGTGGGAAAAGTCGTTGGCGGCCACGGCGTCGTACACGGCGTCCACGGCGTCAAAGACTTCCGGGGACATGGGGTTGTAGAACTCCGTGTCGCCCGGCTGAATTCCGACGAAGACGATATCATCGCACGATTGCTCGATTTCCTCGATCAGAATCGACAAAGGGAGCGAATGCGTGGTGAACATCGACTTGCGGGCCACGTCACGTTTGTCGAGCAAGCGGATGGCGCCGACGGGCAGCGCCATGTCGGCGGCATCGCCCAAGACCAGACGCGGCGGACGCTCGCGCTTGACCTCGATAATGTCGTCCTCGGGCGTTTGGCCTCCGTCGATGGTGTACCAACCGGCGATGGGTGCGTCATCCATCTTTTTGGAGAGCACGGGGCCGGCGGCATCGTCGGCACGCAGCACGCTTCCCGCCGTGAGCACGATGCCCGCAAACGGGGCGCCGTTCACACATCCATCCACAACGCGACCCATTACTGCAACCTTCCCGTCAGATACACGCCCGACACATCGCGCACGCGCTCAACCAGATCGCGGAACTTCATCAGAAACGCGACCTGCTGGGCATGCAGGCCAAAGTCGTCATCGAACACCGATATGCCGGCCTTGGCCGACCCACGAAAACCGCGTTCGTCGAGCAGCGCATCGCAGGCCTCGAGCAGCGACGGCACCGCCGCCTTGTCGAGCTGGCACTCGCCAAAGGAGCGGATGGCCTCGAACTTGGTCTTGGCCTCCCCCTCCGGCAGCGCGTCGACGAGCGAACAGAAGACATCCACCGGCACCGACAGGCGCGGCTCAAAGCAATCGAGCACGCCGGTGTGGTGGCCCACGGCGAGCGTGTAGTACAGCACGTCGCAGGCCTCCTGGGGAACGTCTTCCTCGGTCTCCACAAACTTACGCGTGAGCTCGTAAAAGACCACCTGGTCGGGCGCATGGCCCAGGCAGGGGTCGGCGACGCCCTCGGCGGCCTCGTCGCTTGCGCGCGAGGCATCGCCAAAAGAGCCGCCGCGCATGCCGGGGCCCGCAAAGTAACCAGAGCGGTCCGTGAGCTCCATCTAGCGACCTCCGGCCAGCACCAGATCCTGCAGTGCCGAGTAGCC
>USMA01000178.1 GCA_900555765.1 uncultured Collinsella sp. | reverse complement strand
GCTACAATTATACGTAGCTATGTCGACTTAGACCGCGGGAGGACCCGATGGATAACCTTGCCAAACCCACAAACCGCGCGCTGTTTTTAGCTAGCGTTGCCGTGACCGGTGCGTTCGCAGGTGCCGCAGTCTGGCTGTTCTTCTTTGCGATGGAGCACGGTATCGACTATCTATGGACCGAGATTCCACACGCGTTGGGCGTCGCTTCGCCCGAGCTTGCCAGCGGACCGTTTGGCTTTCTGCCATACCCGTTTTTTGTCTGCCTGCTGGGCGGCCTGTTAATCGGTCTGTACGAAAAGATGACAGGCACCAAGACCGATGACCTCAACCAGGTGATGGCTAAGGTTAAGCAAGACGGGCGCTACCCGTACGACAACCTGGGCAAGCTTTCGCTCGCGGCATTGCTGCCGCTGCTGTTTGGTGGCAGCATTGGACCGGAGGCCGGCCTGACCGGCGTTATCGCGGGTCTGTGCAGCTGGGGCGGCGAGCGCATGCGTCGCTTTGGAGCTGAGTTTAGGGAGCTCACGCTGCTGGGCACCCAGGCTGCCCTGACGGCGCTCTTTACCGCGCCCGTCTTTGGCTTTGTGGCACCGCTTGCCGGAAGTACTGCCGGCCAGGGCGAAGACGCCGACGATGAATCCGCGTCCGGCGAGAGCACCATCAAGCGGCCCAAGGCGCAAAAGACGGTGGTCTACGTCATTGCGAGTGCCGGCGGTCTGGGCTCCTTCCTGCTGCTCGGCCAGCGTGTGGGCGGCGGCAGGGGCATGCCGAGGTTCGAGGCCGCCGTGGTGGGCAACCTGGAACTTGTCTGGCTCATTCCGCTGGCGTTGGTCGGCACCGTATGCGGTTGGCTGTACTTTGTCTCTGAGCACGCGAGCGAAGCGCTCGCCCATGCAATAGGGGAGCGTCCTGTCGTCAAGGCCATGCTAGCCGGTCTGGCGCTCGCCATCTGCGGCACGGTCCTGCCCTACACCATGTTTGCCGGCGAGACCCAGGCCGACGTGCTCATGGAGACCTATCTGACCATCCCCGCCGGCGTGCTTATCGCGACCGGTCTTGTTAAGGCCATGCTGACGCCCGCCCTCATCAACCTTGGTTGGCGCGGCGGCCACTTCTTCCCGGTTATCTTCTCGGGCGTAAGCCTGGGCTATGGCCTTGCTATCCTCACCGGCGCAGATCCGGTCTTTTGCGTCGCCGTCTGCACGGCATCGACGATGGGCGCCGTCATGCGCCAGCCGGTCATGGTCGTGGGTCTGCTGCTCATGTGCTTCCCACTCAAGGGTATCGTCTGCATGATCATTGCGGCTGTCATCGCCGCCGGTATCCCGCTACCCAAGCCGCTGCGCAAGTAGCACGGTTTTTCACGAGTCAATTCCAGAGGCGCGAGATGATTCTGTACTTTAGCGCGACGGGGAACAGCGATCATGTAGCCCGTCGCATTGCGGCGGCGACAGACGACAAAGTTATGTCGATTGAGTGTTTTGATGCCGAGGCCCTTCACCTTGCTGTGACGGAAGGTCCCTGCCAGCTGGGGGTTGTCGCCCCGGTGTATGCCTGGGGCTTGCCGACGCCGATGATCGAGTTTTTAAAGACTGCCGACCTGTCGATTGCTGCCGGCGCAAAGGGCGGCGAGCACCCGTATACGTTCTATGTCTCGACGTATGGTTCGACGACCGGGCAATCGGGCAAGTTTGCTCGCGATCTGCTACACGAGAGTGGACTCGAGTTGGATGCAGCGATGAGCGTCAAGATGCCCGATACCTGGACGCCCGTGTTTGATTTGTCCGACTCCAAAAAAGTCGAGAACATCAACAAGGCGGCCGAGGTGCAGATCGATACGGCGATTAAGGCAGTTCGGGCGCGCCGCACGGGCAACATGATGCGCCATCGTGTGCCTCTGTTTGCATCGTGCGCGTATCATGCAATTGGGCTGCCGCGCATGCAACAGACGAGCAAGTTTGCCGTCGATGCCGATCGCTGCATCGGCTGCAGCCTGTGTGCCAAGCGCTGCCCCATGGCGGCGATCGAGATGCGCGACGGCTTTCCCGTCTGGACAAAGCCGGAGTGCGCAGCCTGCCTTCGTTGCCTGCACTGTTGTCCCAAGTTTGCCATCTCGCGCGGTAAGCGCACGGCCTCCCACGGTCAGTACAGGCATCCCAAGCCCGGCGTGAGGATGTAACGGCAGCCACCATTTTCCAAAGCCATTTTAGAAAGAAGCCGCGCGGGGTCGTGTGTTTGCGACCTCGCGCGGTTGTCGTTTAGAGCTTCCTCAGCACGATGGCGATGGTGTTGAGGTATTCGAGCGCGCCGGCTTCAACGGCAGCGCGGTCGCCTGCTGCGCACTCGTTGTCGCAGGCGAGCCAGTCTTCCCATGCTTCGTCCGTGCAGAGCATAGGCTGCATCGAGACAATCTCGACGCCGGGGGTCGGCTCGATCATGGAACGCCACCAAGATATGTCGTGCATATAGTCGAGCTGCTCAGGCGTCCAGGATTTGAGCAGGCAAACGGGCAGGTTGTCGTGGCAGTCGCGAACCATGCCGGGGATGCTTACGTAGAGCATCCCGCCTTGCTTTACGTAGGGGAGTAGGCGCTCGCCCAGATAGTGCGGATTGCGGCCGTAATAGTTGTACGAGTCGATGCTCACGACCGCATCAAAATAGCCGTGCTCAAATGGTAGGCCCTGTGAGACGTCCGCCTGAACGGGATGAATCGTGTCGCGCGAGATACCGAGAGAATCGAAGAACGCGCGGATTTCCTGTGGGTCGCTCCACAAATCGACGGCGTACGTGTCGAACCCGTATTCGCGGGCAAGCAGGGCGCTGGGGATACCGGTGCCCGATCCAAGGTCGCAGACGCGGGCCCCGCGGGGGATGCTTGCATCGCAAAGCAGCTCCTCGCAGAGCTTGAGGGGGCTCGGCCCCATGATTTTAGAGCGTACGAGTGTCGCGTCGAAGCTGGTAGCTTTTGGGAAGGATTGAGATTTCGCAGAGTTCATTGTTCTTTCCTAACAGGTGCAAAATTGGCAGATGACGGAGGCGGAACGGCGCAACAAACCACGGCCGTTGGACGGCCGTTTTGCGTCTGTATGCGATTGACCGTTCCCTAAAGAACAATGACCAAAAAGACATCCCCTTGGATGATAGAAATTGGGCCGAGGCCCGTAACGCTTTCATTGTAGAACGTCGCGCACAGGCTGGGGATACGCCATTTGTCACGGATTTACGGATGGGCGATTGCGACCGATTGTGGCCAGCATGGGTCAAGTTTCGCGTGGCTACAGATCGCGTGCTCGATAGACCTTGGTGCTGACGGTGCAGCTGATTGCACATAGCGCGAGGGCCAGTACGGCAATTCCTGCGCACAGACCGCCAAGAACGGCAGGATCGGGATTCGCTCCGGCAATCGACATGAGCCAGTTGCTAATGGGGTTGGAAGAGCTCAGCATTGCCATGGTACCGCAGCCCATCAGGGCAAACAGGCCGACGGAAAGGCGCAGCGCCTCCATGTGTCCAAATCGAAAGAACAGCGGCTGTGCCAAAAACACCATCATGAGGGAGATGAGCATCGATGCGGCGGAGGCTATTGTGATCTCAAAGACGGTCTGTCCCGTCGAAGGAATGCCCGTGTGATCGAAG
>USMA01000177.1 GCA_900555765.1 uncultured Collinsella sp. | reverse complement strand
ACATCTCCACCGTTCCTTCAACTGGGAAAACGGCGCCCCCGGACCCCAGGAGGGGCCGCGGGGGCGTTCGGCTAACTACGGGAATGGCCTATTTGCTCAATGTGTTCGGCTGAGATCGGAAATCAACCCGTCGATTTGAACCGTGTTGGGAATAAGCTCAGTCGCACAGGCCCACCAGCCATTTTGCTGGGCAGCATCGGCAAGCCTTTCGGCCGTGGCAGCGGTGTCGCAAATGGCAAACGAGCAGGCACCCGATCCGCACACATCTACAGCAACGGTTCCGTCCTGTTTACGCAGCCAGTCGAGGACCGTTTGAATCTGCGACTCCATCTGTGCAGAAATGACACCCAGGTTGTTATGGATGAGTGCATATGCCGTCTCGGCATCACCAGCACGCAAGGCAGAAGCTATCGCGCCGGGCTTGTCCGCAGGCACCGGGGCCTCGTCAAAACGTCGATAGGCTTCAATTGTCGAAACACTTGCCTCGCGCGGCTTGACCAGCACGACGGGCGTCGCGGGCAGCGCGGGGTACTCAGTTGCCAGCACGTCTCCCCCACCTACGTAGAACGCAGGACTCGCGTGCAAAAAGAACGGGACGTCGGCACCAATGCCCCGCGCAATATCGTCGAGCGCTGGGTCGGTGCGATCAATTCCCCAGAGCTCCGCCAAGGCGACAATGACCGCGGCCGCATCCGTCGAGGGGCCGCCCAAGCCGGCGCACAATGGAATGCGCTTCTCAATCGTCACGCAGATGTTTGCCTCGCGACCATAATGCTCGGCCATAGCAACCGCAGCCCGATACGCCGTATTCTTTTGCATGGGAAAATCTGATGCCGGAACCGTTTGGACGGTCAGCGCCTGCGCCGGCGTGACCGTCACGGTATCGGAAAGGCCGACGGCCGCCATCAGGGAATCGACTCTGTGGTAGCCGCGGTCATCGCGCTCGGTATGAACCCCCAGGTAGAGGTTAATCTTTGCCGGCGCGGAAAGAGTCAGGGACCGATCGGTCACCGTTAGTGCTCCTCGAGCTGATTGCCGAGCGGGGTAAAGATATGCTCGCCGCTCTCAGGGTCGAACAGCTCGACCTGACCGGTGAGGACATCGATATACTGGTAGGACTGACGCGACTTGCGGCCGCGGCGCTCGTCAACCTCGACAATGAAGACGGCGGGGTGGACGCTCTTGATGGTGCCCATGCGCTCGACGACGCGGGTGCGGCCCATGTTGGCCTTAACCTTGACGCGATCGCCCACCATATCGGTCAGCTTCTCGTGGATGTCGTCGACGTGATTGACTTCCATCTCTTCCATGAACAGGGCCTCCAGAAGGTGCAATTCAAAAAGGGGATAATACCCCTAAGATAGACAAAACTCTAATACTATAGCACCCTGTTGTGGCCATACGCAAGTAGCTAATTAGGCTACTTACAGATTGTCGGTATCGAGGACGATGGTGAATGGGCCGTCGTTGACCAGGTCGACCTTCATGTCAGCGCCAAAGATACCGTGCGCCACATGCTCAACGTCCTCGCGCACAAGCGTCAAGAAGTACTCGTAGAGCTCGTTGGCAACATCGGGGGCGCCGGCATCCGTAAACGACGGACGGCGGCCGTGGCGGCAGTCGGCAAACAGCGTGAACTGCGACACCACGAGTACCTCGCCGTCGACATCGGCAAGTGCCAGGTTGGTCTTGCCGTTCTCGTCCTCGTTGATACGCAGCCCGCGGAGCTTGCCCCACAGCTTGTCGGCCTCGGCACGCGTATCGCCATGGCCCACACCCAGCAGCACCAGGTAGCCGCGTCCAATGCGACCCACGCACTCGCCGTCGACCGTCACGCCGGCGTTGAGCACGCGCTGCACCACCGCGCGCACGGCCTACTCCTCGCCCGTCAGTTTGGCGGATAGGTGCTCGAGCGCATGGAATCGATGGCTGATGGCGTTCTTCTCGTCCGCCGTCAGCGCGGCCATGGTCTTGCCCGGCGTGTCGACCGGCAGGAACAGCGGGTCGTAGCCAAAGCCGTGATCGCCGCGACCCTCGTGCGCGATAACGCCCTCGCAGGTGCCCTCACCATAGGTGACCAAACCGTCCGTGTCGATGAGCGCAACGACGCTCATAAAGCGCGCGGTGCGATCCTCGTCGGCCACGCCATCCAGATTCACGAGCAGCTTGGCGTTGTTGGCGGCATCGTCTCCGTGCACGCCCGCATAGCGCGCGCTATACACGCCTGGCTCGCCGTCCAGGGCATCAACGACCAAGCCCGAATCGTCGGCAATGGCCATAAGACCCGTCTCCTCCACCGCAGCCTGCGCCTTGATGATGGCGTTCTCCAAAAACGTCGTGCCGTTTTCCTCGGGGTCCTCAAAATCGCCCAGCTGGCCGAGCGCCACAAAGCGCACCTCGGGCATGACCTTGCCCAAAATGGCCTCGATCTCGGTGAGCTTATGAGCGTTTCCAGTTGCCACGACGATGGTCGCCGCCGGGTCAAGGGTGTCGATGTCAATCTTCTCAAGTGCCATAACTGGTCTCCTTGTCTCTATAGCAATGCCGCGCCGAGGGCGACGAGGGCCTCCGCCGCTCCCCTCTCAATCATCGGCAGTCTTGTGTCTAGACGTCTCCGCAAATAAAACCTACCAAAATAAACCTGTCCCTTTTTGGCAGGTTAGGCGATGGCTTGGCGCTGAAGCTCGATGAGCTCGGCGATACCCTTGTCGCCCAGGTCAAGCAGGGTGTTGAGGCGTTTGCGGTCGAAGGGCGCCTGCTCGCCGGTGCCCTGGAGCTCGATCATCTCACCGGTGTCGGTGGCGACGAGGTTCATGTCGACCTCGGCATGGCTGTCCTCGGAATAATCGAGGTCAAGCAGCGTATTGCCGTCGACAACGCCCATGGAGATGGCAGCCACCTGGCCGATAAGCGGGATGCGCTCGATCTTGCCCGCCTCGACCCACATGGCGAGGGCGTCGTGCAGCGCCACCCAGGCGCCGGTGATGCTCGCTGTACGCGTGCCGCCATCGGCCTGAATCACATCGCAGTCGACGGTGACGGTGTACTCGCCGAGCGCCTTCATGTTGACGACGGTACGCAGGCTGCGGCCAATGAGGCGCTCGATCTCCATGGAGCGGCCCTTGCGGTTGGCGTGCTCGCGCTTGCAGCGCTTGCCGGTCGACGCCGGCAGCATGGCGTATTCCGCGGTCACCCAGCCGGCCTTAGCTCCCTTTCGCCAGCCCGGCACGCCCTCCTCGATAGTGGCGGCGCACAGCACGCGCGTGTCACCGAACTCGGCCAAACACGAGCCGTGGGCGTGCTTCATGACGCCACGGGTGAGCTTAACGGGGCGCAACTCGTTGGCGGCGCGGCCGTTGGCGCGGTTGACCTGCATGTACTCCATAGAAATATCCTTTCGGCAAAAGATGCGGCGAAGGCTTTGGCGGCTGCCTTACATCTATTTCAGTTCATCGATATCGATATGGTCGATGCTCTTGAGCGGCTGACCAAAGATAAAGCTGCCCGCCACCGCAAACTCGGCAATGTTATCGGCCGTCGTGGCAAAACGATGCTGCGGCTCGGCGGCGTCGCCCGCCAGCTGCTCGCGGCGCGTGAGGATATCGGTCAGCTCGCGTGTGGTCTCCTCGGCGGACCTC
>USMA01000176.1 GCA_900555765.1 uncultured Collinsella sp. | reverse complement strand
GCGTATCCAAAGCAGTAGGCAAAAGAGTAGCAAGCTCGGTGAAATGATGCGCGCCAGCGACCAACGCAAGCGCCTGGCGCTGGACCCAGCACAACCCCTTAAGGAAGAAAAGGTCCCCAAATATCTGGCCAAGATTATCGATGACGAGATTGTGGCATGGCTTTCGTGGGACGCCGCCCACCAGCCCGTCAAGATCGATATCGATCTGAGTCAGCTGGGACACATTCGGAGCGCCGCCGTGCAAACGCGCGAAGCGCTTTTGATCGACGAGGAACGCGAGGACGGCGCACCTGTGGAAGCCGAGGCGCCGCTTATAGAGCCACCGAACACCGAGTCTGCACCCGGCATGACTGCCGAACCTGGCGAGATGACCATCCGGCAAAACGAACCCGACGAGCCGACTGGCTCCTCCGAAGAGTTTGGCGGCGTGGCGCCGCTCCTCGCGTCTGTGGACGCACCCGTAACGCCCGCGCCCACCGAAGCTGCAAACAAACTCGCTCCCGCCGAAGATACCTTCCTTCGCGCGCTCCTCGAACAAAACGCAGCGCAAGCGACATCGGCAGTGGCGCACTCGGGCCAAAGCGAAGATATGCTCGTCGACAGCATCAACGAGGCGCTCTTTGACCTGGTGGGAGACACCGTTATCGAATTCGGCGCGGCAGGGCCGCAGATTATCGAGGACTACGAAGCAGACGTGAGAGGATGCATAGACCATGAGTGATGCAGCATCCGCAGCACCCCGCGTGCCCAAGCGCGTCGCTGCCGTCATTCTAAACTCGCTCAAGGGCGGCGTGGTCGCGCGCATCGGCCTTCCTTACATCACCGTAGGGCGCGAGGTCGAGATCCGCGCCCTGCTCACCGATCTGAGTCTCATCGCCGACGGTGGCGCGAGCTTCCGCTTTCTGGTCGGTCGTTACGGCGCCGGCAAGAGCTTTTTGCTCCAGACCATCCGCACGCACGCCATGGGCGAGGGATTCGTCGTCGCTGATGCCGACCTGTCGCCCGAGCGCCGCCTGCAGGGCGGTCAAGGACAGGGCCTTGCCACCTACCGCGAGCTCATCCGCAATATATCGACCAGGACGCGCCCCGAGGGCGGTGCGCTCAACCTTATTTTGGATCGCTGGGTCGCCTCGTGTGCCGACGTCGACGAGTCGGTCGTCAATGCCCAACTGGCCCCACTCGAGGAGATGGTCCACGGCTTCGACTTCACCCGCATGCTCCGCCGCTATCGCATGGCCGTCTCGGAGGGTGACGAAGAAGCTATGAGTCGCGTGACCAAATGGATTCGCGGCGAATACCGCACCAAGAGTGAGGCACGCGCCGAGTTGGGCTCCTCGACCATCATCAGCGATGACGACTGGTACGACTACGTTAAGCTCATTGCGCGCTTTTTGGTCTGCAGCGGCTACAAGGGCATGCTGGTGCTCATCGACGAGCTCGTGAATCTGTACAAGATTCCCAACGCGATTACGCGCCAATATAACTACGAGAAGATCCTGACCATGTACAACGACACGCTTCAGGGCAAGGCGCAGTACCTGGGCGTAATCATGGGTGGCACGCCGACCTCTATCGAGGACCGCCGCCGAGGCGTGTTCTCCTACGAGGCCCTGCGCAGCCGACTCGCTCAGGGCCGCTTTGCGCGCGAGGACCTTAAGGACATGCTCGCGCCCATCATCCGCCTGCAGCCACTCACCTATGAGGAGTTGCTGGTGCTGAGCGAAAAACTCATGCAAATTCACGCCGGCTACTTTGGCTGGACGCCCACGCTTACCGAGAAGGACTTGGTGGACTTCCTCAAGATCGAGTTCGGTCGTGTGGGAGCCGGCACGCATCTGACGCCGCGTGAAGTCATTCGTGACTTTATCGAGCTGCTCGACATCCTATGCCAGAACCCCGACGCCAACGTGGCCGAGTTACTGCAAAGCGTCGGCGGCGACGCGCCGGCAACCGCAACAGGCGACACCGATGCCGCAGGCGGCGACCGCAACTTCGCCGAATTCACCATCTAACCTGCCAAAAAGGGACAGGTTTATTTTGGCAGGTTTTATCTGGGCAAACGTCGAGGCAGTAATGCAGCAAGCCACTGCCCACCGCGTTGAGAGATTCGTTTTTGAAAGGAGGCCCCGTGAACGCCTTTGACCGCTACGCCCCGTTTATCCAAGACTTCATCTACTCCCACGATTGGGAGAGTCTGCGCTCCATTCAGGTTGCGGCGGCAGACGCCATCTTTAATACGCAGGACAATGTGCTCCTGACGGCATCCACGGCTTCCGGCAAAACCGAGGCAGCCTTCTTTCCCATCCTGACCGAGTTTTGGGAGAACCCGCCCGCAAGCGTTGGCGCCCTCTATATCGGCCCCCTCAAGGCACTCATCAATGATCAGTTCGTCCGCCTCAACGACCTATGCGAAGAGGCCGATATCCCTGTCTGGCACTGGCATGGCGATGTCTCGCAGTCACACAAGGCCAAACTCATCAAAAAGCCGAGCGGCATCCTTCAGATTACGCCCGAATCGCTCGAGGCGCTCCTGATCCATAAGCACATGGCGCTCCCGCGCATGTTTTGCGACCTGCGCTACGTCGTCATCGACGAGGTTCATTCGCTCATGCGCGGCGACCGCGGCGGTCAGACGCTCTGCCTTATCGAGCGCCTCTCGCGCATGGCGGGCGTGCAGCCCCGCCGCATTGGCCTTTCGGCCACCATCGGCGACCCCGAGCGCACGGGTGCCTTTCTCTCGCTGGGAACGGGACGCGACTGCGTTATCCCCCGCTTTGAGGAACCGCGCCGCGTGTGGCGCATCTCCATGGAGCACTTCTACAACTCGGGTCCCCAGGCACAGCAGCGGGGATTCGAGAGCACGGGTCCTCAAGAGGCCGAAGTGCTTGCGTGCGAGCGCATCGAGGCGGCATCCGCGGCACTGCCCGCCGGCGCCCAAGACATGCGTCACAGCGGACAGCTTACACAGGAGGAACGCCGTCAACGTCGCAAGCAGGCGCAGGGCAAGGCCGCTCCCAAAGACCGTCGCACTTCCTCGGCCCCCGAGGGCGAAGTCGACATCCCACGAGCGACCGAGCAGGCGCTTCTCAACCCCACCGACACGGCACCCGACAACGCCGACCCCGGTATGGGCTATATCTTTGAGCATACGCGCGGCCGCAAGTGCCTGGTCTTTGCCAACTCGCGCGAGGAGGCAGAGGCCGTGTGTTCCATGCTGCGCAGCTACTGCGAAAGTCGACACGAGCCCGACCGCTTTCTAATCCATCACGGCAACCTTTCGGCATCGCTGCGCGAGACGGCCGAGGAGCTCATGCGCGACGAGGAGCAGGCGCAGACAACCGTCACCACCTCTACGCTGGAGCTCGGTATCGATATCGGCCGCCTGGAGCGCGCCTTCCAGATTGACGCGCCGGTTACCGTCAGCTCCTTTTTGCAGCGAATGGGGCGCACGGGACGCCGCGATCTTCCGCCCGAGATGTGGTTTGTCATGCGCGAGGAAGAACCCGAGCCGCGCACGATGATGCCCGAGACCATTCCGTGGAAGCTCCTGCAGGGCATCGCGCTCGTACAACTCTATCGCGAAGAAAAGTGGGTCGAGCCACCCGAACTCGATCGACTCCCCTACAGCTTGCTCTATCACC
>USMA01000175.1 GCA_900555765.1 uncultured Collinsella sp. | reverse complement strand
CGAGGCTTATATCCCCGGCGGCATTACCCGGCGCTATCGACAAACCAGGTGAATCCTACTCGCATCGAAGTGCATGCGCAGCGTCTCGCCTGCTTGCGGCAGCTCGTCGACAGGCACGCCCACCTTGTTGACCTTCCATTGCAGACGCGTTGGCGCAGCAGCACGCGGCACGTCCAGCAGCACCAGCCGCTCAAAGCGCGAATCGCTCACACGTGCCACGTGCAGGTCGTAGCTGTTGCGACCTCGCTCCGCGCGATTGTCAACATGGAAGTAGCTTGCGCGACTGCCCAGGTACGCCACATTATCGGGAACCTCGCGACCCACGTTAAAGGTCATGCCCCAGTCGAGAGCCTCAACTTCTTCGTCGCCGATCTTTCGTGCCCGGCTTGTATTCTTGCAGCCCGTCAGGCGCAGCGCCGCCAGGGTCTGCGGACGGCGGACCACATCCTCGACGGAGCCGACCTCCTCAACATGCCCGTCGTGCATCACGCAGATGCACTGGCACAGGCGGCATGCCTCGTCGATGTCGTGGCTCACGTAGAGCACGGTGCGGTTGCACACGTCGAACAGGTCGAGCATGTTCTGCTCGAGCGCGCTCTTAAGATAGGAATCGAGTGCGCTCATGGGCTCGTCGAGCATAAAGATGCCCGGGTGCGCCGCCACCATGCGCGCGAGCGCCACACGTTGTTGCTGACCGCCCGAAAGGCGCGCGGGATAACGGTCGGCAAAATCGGCTAGACCGAAAATGCTCAGATAGCGCTCGGCGAGCTTTTTGCGCGCGGCGGCGTCGCCCACATCCTTTACACCGGCGCATACGTTATCGGCCACCGTCATGTTAGGAAACAGCTGATAGTTTTGGAACAAAAGGGCGCATTTACGCTCCTGAGGCGACAGGTTGATACCCGCCGCCGAGTCAAAAAAGGTCACGCCGTTGACGACGATCTTGCCCTCGTCGGGCGTCTCCACGCCGGCGATGCAGCGCAGCGTACAGCTCTTGCCACAACCCGAGGCGCCGAGCAGCGCCACACGCTCCTCGCCGGCCTCGAGTTGCATGTCGAGGGTAAAGCCGGGATAGCGCTTTTTGATATCCAAAACGAGCGACATAGCTTATCGACCTCCCTGCGACGCCGCATCATCGCGCATGAGCTCGGTCAGCGCCTCGCGATCGATACGCAAGGCATCGCCACCCGCCGGGTCGAGCGAATCGCCCTGTCCGGCGAGATCTTTGGCCTGCTTGCGCTCCGCGCGGGAAAGGCCCCGCTCGCGATACTTTTGCGAGTGTGCCGTGTACATGTTGATAAACAGGATGACCAAGAAGCTAAAGGCGATCACGACGGCGACCCAAAAGAGCGCCACCGACGTGTTGCCGCCCATCCACTCAAAGTAAATCGCAATGGGAATGGTCTGCGTAATGCCGGCGTAGTTGCCCGCAAAGAACAGGGTGCAGCCAAACTCGCCCATGGCACGCGCGAAGGCGAGCACCGTGCCGGCGGCGATGGAGGGCCAGCCGAGGGGCATCATGAGTTTGGTAAAGATACGACGTTCAGACCATCCCAGCGTTCGCGCGGCGTCGAGCATCTGCGTGTCGAGGCTCTCAAGGGCACCGAGCGCCGTGCGGTAGACCAGCGGGAACGCAACCACTACGGCAGAGATAACCGCCGCCGGCCACGTAAAGACAATCGAGATGCCGTGCGCGATCAGCCACTGGCCAACACTGGTCGAGCGGCCAAACAGCATAAGCAGCAAAAAGCCGCACACCGTAGGCGGCAGCACCATGGGAATGGTAAAGACCGAATCGAGCAGGCCCTTGATGCGACTCGAGGTACCCATGGTCTTCCACGCGGCAAACAGGCCCAGCGCAAAGGAGATCAGCAGGGCAAGGCCGCTCGTTTTTATGGACACCCAAAACGGGCGATAGTCGATGTCGCCCAAAAAGGAAGCCAGAGAGGTCAAGGGCCCCTGCTCATCCCGCAACACGACAGACGATGCCTCTACCATTTGAGCGCTATCAAGCCAACGCGCGCCGCCCTTGGCATCACCCGAGGCTGATGCAATCACCACATAGCGGTCCCCATCCGCACCGCGCTCGTCAAAGCCATAGGTATACCCACCGGCATCAAACGTTGTTTCCGCGGTGACATACCAAGGAAGATCCACGTCCCCCAGCTGCGCACCTCCCATGCAGTTTGTGCTGTCGAGCTCGCAGACGAGGGCCTTGAGACCCGATACGCACTCGTTGTCCTGCGGATCCAATCCATACTTCTCGACCGCCTTGGGCGATATCCACACCACAACGCGATCGGCAGCAGGCGCCACTACAAGGTCCACGTCCTCGTCAACGGGAAACCGGTAGCCCTCAGGCTGGCCCTCCATGGCACGAGCGGTCCCCTTGGCCAGCCGCTCAAAACCCTCGATCCCATAGGAAAGCCCATGAGCGGTCGCAGCAACCTGGGCCCCGTCCTCAGCATCCCCAGCAACCGCAAAACCCGGCACCCAGCAAAGCGCGAAGGTCAAAGCACAGGTGACAAGCATGCGGAATCTATTAAGCACGAAAAGCTCCAAGCGGATACAAAGACGGAGTGAAACACAAAACGATGGAATTATCGCGCCAAGCCGCACTACGCGGAAAGCTCAAAGCCGTACTTAGCCCAAATCTTCTGAGCCTTCTTGTTGGTCAGACAGAAGTCGATGAACGCCTTGGCCTCGTCGGCATGCTCGGAGCTCTCGGCAACGGCACCCGGGTACACGATGGGCTTGTGCGAATCCTCGGGGCACACGAAGGCCTCCTCGATGCCGTCGTAGCGGAAGATATCTGAGCTGTAGACAAAGCCAGCCACGCAGTCGCCCGTGGACACATAGGCGGCGGCGGTACCAACTTTGTCGGCCAGGGCCACCTTGTCGGCGATTTCGGGCGCGTACTCGCCGTCGTCGCCCTCGATGCCGGTGTAGAGGCCCACGGAGGCCAGGGCCTGGTTGGCGTACTTGCCGGCGGGGACGGTCTTGGCATCACCGATAGCGATCTTGCCGTCCAGGCTCGCGACGTCGGCGATGGCCTCGACCTTGGTGTCGGAACCCTCGGCGCGGATGATCACGAGGTCGTTGACGAACATATCCTCACGGGTGTCGGTGTCGACGAGCTCGGCGGCCTCGGCGTCGTCCATGGTGCCCTTGGAGGCCGTGATGAGCACGTCGACGGCGGCACCGGCGCGCATTTGCTCGACAAGGTCGCCGGACGCCTTAAACTGCGTGTCGGCAAACGTGGTACCGGTCTGGTCGGTGTAGAGCTCCTGAACCTCGGGCAGAGCCTTCTCGAGCGAGTTGGCAGCAAAGACCTGCAGTTCGACAACCTTCTTGGAAGATGCCTTAGCAGAACCGGCATCGGATCCGGCCGGCTCGGACGTCTTGTTGCCCGAGCAGCCGGCAAGGCCAAGGCCGGCGGCAGCGGCAGCAGAAAGCGAGACGAAACCGCGGCGAGAAACCATATCGAACATGTTCAACCCTTTCGAACGCTATGCCCGGGCACCCCGCCGCAGGCTTTATTCTGTTACTAGATTATACTTCTGCGCGAATAATGTTTGTGATAATGATATCTCGTCTAATAAGTTTCTTTTACCGATAACCACGAGATGGCCGCACTGTCGCTGCATAACAAAGGCGGAGCAGCCCGTA
>USMA01000174.1 GCA_900555765.1 uncultured Collinsella sp. | reverse complement strand
GCAATACCCTGTGGATGCCGCTTTGCGCCTCGTTGCGCCCGGGCGGACGAGCGTTGCCGCGCGCAGGAGCCTCCGCTGTTTGCCGTGAATGCGTGCGACCGGTCTAAATGCTGGCTTGTCGAGAAAGGGGAGTGCCATGGCTGTTGATAGCGAAGCCCTGCTTAGGGTCTCACATCTGACTAAAACGTTTCCCATGCCGGGCTCAGGTTTTAAGCGTCAAGCCTTTACCGCCGTGGACGATCTGTCGTTTGAGATCGCGCCGGGCGAGGTCTATGGCCTGGTTGGCGAATCCGGATCGGGCAAGTCGACGACTGGACGCCTGATCTGTGGTCTCGAGCGTGCGGATTCCGGCTCGATTGTCTATCGCGGGCACGACCTCGCCACGATGTCGGAGCGCGAACGCAAGCCGTTTCGCCGCGAGATCCAGCTGGTATTCCAGGATAGCTCTACGGCTTTTGACCCGCGCAACCGTGTCGGCCGCATTTTGGAGGAGCCGCTGATTATCGCTGGCGTGCGCGATGCTGATGAGCGCCATGGGCGCGCGCTCTCGGCCCTGGCCTCGGTCGGTCTTCTGGCAGAGCATTATGACCGCTATCCGCATGACCTTTCGGGGGGACAGCGGCAGCGACTCAATCTGGCACGGGCGCTTATTTGCGAGCCGCGCCTTGTGGTATGCGACGAGCCGGTCTCGGCGCTTGACGTGTCCGTTCAGGCCCAAGTGCTCAACTTGCTTCGCGACCTGCAGCGCACGACGGGCGTGGCGCTGCTGTTTATCACGCATGATATGCGTGTGGTTCGGCATATGTCCGACCGGATTGGCGTGCTCTACCACGGTCGTCTTGTCGAGGAAGGCGTGGCCGAGGACGTGATCGCGCACCCGAGCGATCCGTATACGCAGGAGCTTATCGACGCCATTCCCTAGAGGATGCTTCCTTTTGGGTATGGCGTGGATTCGTTGTTTAATTGTCGGTATATCGGTGCAAGAGAGGGGAACTACTATGGCCGATATCGAGGAACAGCCGCTGCCGCGCACGTTTGAGGAGTTCAACGAGCAACGCAAGGCGGCGTTTATTCGCGTCAAGGATTATAAGCAGGCGGGTAATCGCCTGGTCGGCTTTTTGTGCAGCTATACGCCGCTCGAGATCATCGATGCCGCGGGCGCTGCAAGTGTGGCCTTGTGCGGCACATCCGACGAGGTAATTCCCGAGGCCGAGAAGGTGCTGCCGGCAAATCTGTGTCCGCTCATCAAGTCGAGGTACGGGTTTGCCTATTCGCAAAAGTGCCCGTTTACGTACTTTAGCGACATGATCATCGGCGAGACCACCTGCGACGGCAAGAAGAAGATGTACGAGCTGCTCAACGAGCTCAAGCGCACGCACATTCTGCATTTGCCGCAGGGCCGCGACCGCGCCTACGAGCGCGAGGGCTGGTACGAGGAATGCCGTCTGCTCAAGGAGGAGCTCGAGAACTTCTACGGTATTACGTTTACCGTCGACGACCTACGTGCTGCCGTTCGACGTCGCAACCGCTTGCGTGCGGCCCAGCTCGAGATGTTTGCGCTGCAGGCCAACCAGCCGGCGGCCATGAGCGGCGTCGACCTGATGAGCACCATGTTTGCCGGTACGTTCAGCTTTGATATCGAGGCCTATACGCAGCAGCTGGAGCAAAAGGTTGCCAAGCTGCGTGAGGCCTACGACGCGGGCGAGCGCCCGGTCGCGTCGGATGCCAAGCGCATTCTGATCACCGGTTGCCCGGTGGGCGGCGTGATCAACAAGATCGGTCGCACCATCGAGTCCAACGGCGGCGTGGGCGTGTGCATGGATGACTGCTCGGGCGAGCGCACGGCGGCCATGATGATCGATCCTGAGGCTCCCGACATCCTGCGCGCCATCGCCGACCGCTACCTGGACATCAACTGCTCGGTCATGACGCCCAACGACGGTCGTATGGAAAACACGCTGGCTATGTGCGAGAAGTATCATGTCGATGGCGTGGTAGAGAGCGTGCTGCAGGCCTGCCACACCTTCAACGTTGAGAGCGCGCGCATGCAGGAGGCCGTCGAGGGTGCGGGTATTCCGTATATGAAGATCGAGACCGACTACAGCAACGGTGACATGGGCCAGATCGAGACGCGCATCGCCGCCTTCATCGAAACCCTCTAGCTTCCTCAGGCACCGGATCTTGCTCCTCACACCGTCGCTTGCGTACCCAAAGTACGCTGCGCTCCTCTTTCGGGGCAATCTCCGGCACCTGAGAAACCTAGAGCTAAGGCGCCTGAACGCGCCGCTGTCTTTGATGTTTAGATTGGGAGAGAGCCATGATAGGGATCGGGATCGATATCGGGTCTACGGCGGCTAAGGCTGCTGTGGTCGACGGGGAGGGTTCGGTGTCGTGGACGTGCGTGCAGCCAACCGGGTTCTCCTCGGTCGATGCTGCCGAGCGGCTGCGCGAGGCACTGGCAGCGGCGGGTTATGACGTGGCTGCCGACGACGTGCGTGTGATCGCGACGGGCTACGGCCGTGTCGCCGTGCCCTATGCGCACAAGGTCGTGACCGAGATTACCTGCCACGGCACCGGTGCCGTGCGTCTGTTTGGCGACCATGGCACCGTGATCGACGTGGGCGGTCAGGACACCAAGGTCATTCAGCTTAAAAGTGGCCGCGTGGCCAAGTTTGCCATGAACGACAAGTGCGCCGCCGGCACGGGGCGCTTTTTGGAGATCATGGCCGACCGCCTAGGCATTTCCCAGCAGCAGATGGCCGACCTGGCGCGTTCCGGCGATCCCACCTAGATCAGCAGCATGTGCACCGTGTTTGCCGAAAGCGAGGTTATCAGCCTGATCGGTCGCGGCGAGCCGCGCGAGAACATTGCGCGCGGCGTGATCGACAGCGTGGTCTCGCGCGTGGCGACCATGGCCGGGCAGGCCGCGGGCGCCCCGTACTACCTGACCGGTGGCCTGTGCGAGAACGCCTTCGTGGTGGAGCGGCTGGGCGCGTTGTTGGCCTCGCCGGTGACCACGTCGCCCCAAGCCCGTTATGCCGGTGCCATCGGTGCGGCCATTCGCGCGCAGGCGCTCGCTTAAGGGGCTGGGTCCATGCGCATCCTCAACATCTCGGCCCAAAAACCCGATAGCACGGGAAGCGGCACGTATCTCGCTGCACTGGTGGCCTCGCAAATTGCCGCGGGCCACGAGGCGGCGGTGCTGTGCGGTGCTGCGCCCGGGGACACGCAAGGGGAGCTCGATTCCGCCGCGCGTGTGTTTGCGGTGCCGTTCGAGACGCCCGAGCTGCCGTTTTGCATTTGCGGCATGTCGGACGTGATGCCGTATCCTTCGACACGCTATTGCGACTTGACGCCCACGATGGCCGCGTCCTTTGAGCGCGCCTTTGGTGCGGCGATCGACCAGGCCATCGCCGTCTTTAAGCCTGATGCGATAATCTGCCATCACCTGTATCTGCTGTGTGCCTTGGTGCGGGAGCGCGTGCGGGGCATTCCCGTGTGCGGCGTGTGCCATTCGACCGATATTCGGCAGATGTTGACCCATGGACTCGCTCATGAGCGCATTGTCGCGGCGGTCCGCTGCCTCGATGCCGTCTTTTCGCTTCATGCCGAGCAGGCCGACATGATCAGGCGTGTTTATGGCGTTGATCCGTTGCGTGTTCATGTGATTGGAAC
>USMA01000173.1 GCA_900555765.1 uncultured Collinsella sp. | reverse complement strand
TAAGGAGACACCCATGAATTACACGATTAAGACTTCCGGCCTTATGTGCGGCCACTGCGATGCTACCGTCGAGACGGCACTGCTCAACGTGGCCGGCGTGACCGACGCCGACGCCGATCACGAGACCCAGACCGTCCAGGTAGAGTGCGCCGACACCGTAACCGCCGAGCAGCTCGCCGCCGCCGTCGAGGGCGCGGGCGAGAAGTTCCACGCCCTGTCCGTGACCGCAGCCTAGCTGCCACCGCACCAGCAGGCACCGCCGTCGGCCGACATAGCCGCCCAGCAACCACCGCTCAACCAGCCCTTCAGAAGTTGCGGTGAAATAGTTCCTGTTTTAGCGCTCCAAGCCCTCAATCAAGAACTATTTCACCGCAACTGAGGGCGAGGTATTTGAAGGATTGACCAGAAACGAGGACCCGCCATGATGGCAGACCATAAATCGGTGACCCGCATGCTCAAGACGGCGCGCGGGCAAATCGACGGCATCCTGCGGATGGTGGAGGAAGACCGTTACTGCGTCGACATCTCCACGCAGCTCATGGCCACGCAGGCGCTCCTCGCGCGTATTAATGCCGACGTGCTCAAGGCGCATATCGAGGGCTGCGTCGCCTCGGCCATCGAATCGGGCGACGAGGAGCTCAAAGCCGCCAAGCTCGCCGAGATAGAGCGCGTCGTCGACAAGCTCGCCAAATAATTGGTGCAAGGGGGACAGGTACGTTTGCACCACCTTGGTGCAGATTGACCTGTCCCCCTTGCACCAAAAGGGGTATAAGGGCGTGCAGCATATCGAACGAAAGGCAATTCGTATGAATGACTTTATGAAGGGTCGCAACGGCGCCGACGAGCTCACCATCGTGATGGGCTTCACAGGCATTATCATCGCGATGATTGGATCGATGGCCCGTATCCAGTGGCTCAGTTGGATCGCCATCGCCGTTATCGTGCTCGGCGTGCTGCGCGGTCTGTCCAAAAACATCGATGCGCGCCGCAAGGAGAACGATGCCTTTGTCGCGGCGACCGCAAACGTCCCCGGCCTCGGCAAGTTCGTCGCCAGCTTGGGCGGCGGGGCTGCAGCTGCCAACGCCTCGCGCGCAGCCGGCACCAGCAAAGAAGACTTTGAGCGCGCCAAGCGCACGGCCAAGAAGATGTGGAAGGGCCGCAAGACCACGGCGTACCTTAAGTGCCCCAACTGCGGCCAGATGCTGTCCGTCCCCAAGGGCAAGGGCAAGATCCGCGTCACCTGCCCCAAGTGCCACGCCAAGATGGAAACGCGCTCCTAGCCGCTACACCATAGGACAAAATAAAAGCCGAGGCCTCGAGTTGAGACCTCGGCATTTTGCTTGGAGCAGCATCATTCGATGGAGCCATCGCGCCAGCGCCTAAGCTACGCCATCGCGGGCAAGCTCCTCTGCCAGGGCTTCTGCCGGCATGGCCATAATCGCGTCGAGCTCGGTGTCAACCTCGGGGATGCGCTTGACCTTCAGCTTGCGCACCAGGTCACCGCGGCACATCACGTGCATTGGCTCACGCAGGGCGCACAGGTCATCGAGCGGGTTCTCGCGCGTCACCAGGATATCGGCGGCCTTACCGCACTCGATTGTGCCGGTCTCGCCGCCCAGGCCCAGCAGCTCGGCATTGACCTGCGTGGCCGTATGCAGCGCAAACGCATTGCTCACGCTCACGTACTTGGCAAAGTAGGCCACCTCGCGCCACATGTCGTACTGCGTCACGAACGGGCAGCTCGAGTCCGTGCCCAGGCCCACTTTGATACCGGCTTCCAGCGCCGCACGAGCACTCTCGATAATGCCCGAGCACACGATGTCGCCGTTCTGCTTTTGTGTGTCAGTCGAATGAGTCTTCTCCGGATCGAGCAGCACAAACGGCAGTGCAGGGCTGATCGTGCAGGTCACGCTCGGCGCGCGTCCCTCGAGCTGTGTTCCCGCGGCGCCGCGGTACAGCTCCAGAATCTCAGGCGTCATCGGAGCGCCGTGCTCGATTGTGTCGACCCCGGCCTGAAGCGCGGCCTTCACACCTTCGGCGCTCTCGACATGGGCCATGACCGGAAGGCCAACCTCGTGCGCCGCCTCGCACGCCGCCACGGCGACATCGACCGGCATGCGCAGCACGCCTGGCTCGCCCACCTCGGTCGCATCGAACACGCCACCCGTCACGAACAGTTTGATGACATCGGCACCGCGCGCATACAGGTCGCGCACCTGCTCGGCCGCTTCGGTAGGGCTGTTGGCCACCTGCGCAAAGAGGCCCGCGCCGTGGCCACCCGGCACCGTAATGCCCGTTCCCGGCGCTACCAGACGCGGACCCTGATACTTGCCGGCGTCGATGGCGTTGCGCACGGCGATGTCGGCAAACAGCGGGTCGCCTGCACCGCGCACCGTAGTCACGCCGCTTGCCAGCTGCTGTTGGGCGCTGCCTTTGAGGATGTGGCGGACGATGGCGCGGCCCACCGGATTATCGAGCTTCTTCATCAGCGCGCCCGCATCGCCCGCCGAGACCGGTTTGCCCGAACCGCACAGATGCACGTGCATATTGATGAGACCCGGCATGAGATACGCACCGCCCAGGTCAATGACCTCGGCACCCGCCGGCGCCTGCGCCACAGCACTCGGCCCCATCCAGGTGATGACACCGCGCTCAACGGCCACGGCCATATCGGGCTGCGGCTCCATATGCTCCGAGCCATCCAGGACGGTCGCATTGATAAACAACGTGGGACGATCGGCAGTCGCCATATCGAGCTCCTCCCTCACGATTAACTTGAACATTTGTCCATTATCGCCCAGCGCGGCAAGATTGCTGCGGACATATCGGCTAACGGGAGGAAGAGAAGGGCGTGAGGATGAGCAGACCGGCGCAGCAATGCTTCGGTCGTTCTAGTCAAACGTCTTGATCTGTAACAGGTAGACCGTCTTTAACCTTCCAAGTGTTACAGATCGAGATCTTTCGGCACTGCGTCCAACCTTTGTCTCAATCTGTAACATGTAGACCGGTTTTTGGCCGTTAGATGTTACAGATCGAGACAAACTCGACAGGAACAACCACCTCCGTGTCAGTTGCACCCCTCAGCGTCCACACCACTGTCGCTTCCATTCCTCAGCCAAATCGGCCCGTCGCGGAATACCCGCCAGTCTCATCTTTTCAGCCAGCTTCCCCGGGTTCTTGAGTTCATCAAACGTAAACCGCAGCACCTTATGCCCGAGCATCGTCAGATGGGACTCTCGCTGACGTTCTGCCACGAATGGGTCGACCGATTCCCGATCCCCACCATCCTGCAGGGTATACTTTCCCCTTCCATCGAGCTCGCCAATCACGCACGTCCCGTCCTCGAGCCTCCAGAAATAGTCGACTCGAAATACCTGATTCGGATCGAGCGGGTCACGAAACTCCACCTGCAACTCTGGCACCGGAAAACCGCATGCAATAAAGAACGCCCGAAAGCGAGACTCGCCTCCGTTTTCAGACAGCCCGTCCGCATACGACGCGATCACCTGCGCTCTGCGATACCCTCGCCTACCCTCACAATCGATGCAAAGCCGCTCACAAAAGTCATCGCGCGATACGCCCTATGCTCGCAACGCAGAATCGGCGATCGCCAGCCCATACGAAAACGGCGCACGCAGCAGACAATCCTCCCACGTGCGCCAAAACGGCGTCCCTCGTACG
>USMA01000172.1 GCA_900555765.1 uncultured Collinsella sp. | reverse complement strand
ACTGTTGCAGGATGCGCGGAAATATTTTGTTTTTCTGCAAACTTATAGTTGTTTTTTGTTGCAAAGTATGCTATACTATGTTCAGTCAATAAAACATTCCTGCGTAAGCCGCCTGCTGTGCACCGGGTCGTGTGGCGCAGTGCCCATCCGGTATACAACGAACTGCTGTGTTATAGTTTCAGGAGGGAACCGATCATGGATGCCAACCGTTATTTTGATGCCATGCACAACGCTATGTCAGCTCAGCACCCCGGTGCGCAGCTGCTCGTAAACGACCCGAGGTCGATTTACTATCTGACCGGCTTTTATGCCGATATGTTCGAGCGTTTTTGCGGTGTGCTGCTCGCGCGCGATGACGAGCCCGTGATCTTGGTCAACGCGCTGCATCAGTTGCCGGAGTACGACAATGCCCGCGTCGCCTATCACACCGACACCGAAGTCGTGACAGACGCTATCGCTCGCGAGGTCGATCCGACCAAGCCGCTTGGCATCGACACCGTCATGCGTTCCGGCTTTTTGATGCCCCTTATGGAGCGCCATACCGCGAGCGAGTTTTTCCTAGGCGATTTTGCCGTCACCGCTTCACGCACCCACAAGGATGCCGCCGAGCAGGAGCTCATGCGCATGTCCTCGGCCGCCAACGACGCCGTGATGGTCGACGCCATCAAGCTCGTTCACGAGGGCGTAACGGAGCGCGAAATTGCCGACCAGATGCTCGGCCTGTACCGCAAGCACGACTGCGAGGGCTTTAGCTTTCCGCCCATCGTGAGCTTTGGCGCCAACGCCGGCGATCCGCATCACGAGCCCGACGACACCGTACTCAAGCGTGGCGACGTGGTGCTGTTCGACATTGGCGGACGCCGCTGCAACTACTGCTCGGACATGACGCGTACATTCTTTTGGGGCGAGCCGGACGAGGAGACGGAGCGCATCTACGATATCGTGCGCCGCGCCAACGAGGCCGCCGAGGCGCTCATCGCGCCGGGCGTGCGCATGTGCGATCTGGACCGTGCCGCGCGCGACGTGATTGAGGACGCGGGCTACGGCGAATACTTTACGCATCGCCTGGGACACTCGATCGGCCTGCAGGACCACGAGCCAGGCGACGTCTCGCTCGTCAACGAGCAGGTCGTGGAGCCGGGCATGACGTTCTCCATCGAACCGGGCATCTACCTCCCCAGCCGCACCGGTGTCCGCATCGAGGACCTGGCCCTGGTGACCGAGAACGGCGTCGAGATTCTCAACGCCTACCCCCACGATCCGGTCCGCCTAGACTAGGCACGCCACCAAAGCTCCCCTAGAAGTTGCGGTGGAATACGGACTGTTTAAGGCTTCTAGCCCATAAAACAGTCCCTATTTCACCGCAACTGATGAGGGGATGGGTTAGCGCAGCAAGCCTGCCACTTCGCCGGCTAGGGTAATGGTGCCGGCTGCTACGAAGGGCTCGCCCGCGGCCTCGAAAGCTGCGAGGGCCTCGGATACGCTGGGGTACACGCCCGCGAGCTTGTCAGCGTCCACAAGGGCGGCGAGCTCCTCTGCCGGCAGGGCGCGATCGGAATCGGTCTGCGTCACGACCACACGGGGGAAGGCCGGAATCAGCACGTCGACGATGCCAGCCACGTCCTTGTCGGCCAGCGCGGCACACAGCAACGTGGGGCGGTTCTCCACGCACGGATCGATCTCGTCCAGCGCGCTCACAAAGTTCTCGCAGCTCTGAGGGTTATGGCAGGCGTCAATCAGCTTAAGCGGAGCAGTTCCCAGCACATCAAATCGGCCCGGCGTGGGGCAGCCCATAAGCGACGCATCGAGCTTGTCATGATCGAGCTCGCGACCCAGATACCCCTCGCACAGCATAATCGCGCACGCGGCATTCTGCGGCTGATAGGCCGGCTTGACCATGCTCGACGTATAGATCGCACGCGGCGTGGTGCAGCTAAACTCAACCGTATTGCCCACGTGCTCCGGCACTTTGGTCGTGGCATGGTTCACTACGAGCGGCACAATGCCGCACTCGCGACACCGTGCATCCATCACGCGCTGAACACTTGCCTCATGCGTACCCTCGCCCAAAACAACCAGGCGCCCAGGCTTAATAACCGCAGCCTTCTCCACCGCAATGGCCTCGAGCGTATCTCCCAGAATGCGTGTATGGTCGAGCCCGATGCCCGTAATGGCAACGGCGACGGGATCGGTCGCACTCGTGGCGTCCCAGCGTCCGCCCATGCCGACCTCGAGCACAGCAACATCCACCGCGGCCTCGGCAAACACGACAAGTGCGGCAGCCGTCAGCAGATCAAACGGCGTGATGGCATAGGCACGCTCCCCCGCCGCCACACGACGGGCATTCACGCGATGTCCCGCCTCAACAGCGGCGGAACCGCCACGGGCAAGGGCCTCCTCGCTCACGACGCGCCCATCGACCTCCAAGCGCACGGGATAGCGCACCAGCTGCGGCGACGTATACAGCGCGGTCTTTAACCCCTCACCACGCAAGATAGCAGCCGAAAAACGCGTGGTCGAAGTCTTGCCATTGGTACCGGCAACCTGAATGCAATCGAAATACTCATCCGGACGTCCCAGCTCATCGAGCATATCGACAACCGTCTCGAGCAGAGGACCAGCATCCCCAGAAATCCGCCCCGTATCAGCAGCCAGCCCAACAGCCTCATCAAACGAAAGCAACTCAAACGAGAAAGGAACGACATAAGACCCAGAACGCTTAGCCATAACCCAAAGTCCCCTCAACATAAAAAGAGGCCCGAATCAACAACGAGCCCCTCACATACAAAATATCAGCCAAACACCGCTTTGCAGCGACCTCAAGGCCACAACCAAGTGGCCCCACCAGGCAGCGGACGCCTCCGTAACCGCCATGGGAGCGGTTTGGGGCTTTGCTCGATACAAGTTCCGCACGAGCCGAAGGCCACTTAATGTGGCCTTCGTGCGAGCAGGACTGTCCGCAGTAGCGAGCAATGCCCCAAACCGCGTCCCCCAGTAACGCTTACGAGAAGTCAGCAACCTGAGCAGTCAGCGCCACCAGGATCTCCTTGAGCTCAGCTGCACGGTCCCTCTTCTTCTGGACCACCGCGGGCGCGGCCTTGGCCACAAAGCCCTCGTTGGCAAGGGTCTTCTCGCAGCCGGCAAGCTCCTTCTGAGCCGTGGCGATCTCCTTCTCCAGGCGCGCCTTCTCGGCCGAAAGATCAACCTTGCCCTCGAGCACCACAAAAACCTCGACGCCGCTGTCGACCACGGCAATGCTCGCAGCCGGCTTCTCAACGTCGGTACCCATGACCAGCGAAGCGGTGTTGGCCAGCGGCTCAATGGTCGAGCGCAGGCTCTCGAGCTTCTCGATGTCCTCGGCACCGGCGCGCACGACCACGTCGAGCTCGGCCTTGGGGCTCAGGCGATAACGCGAACGCGTGGCGCGGGCGGCGGAAACGACGGTACGGCACAGCTCAAACGCGCGCTCGGCAGGCTCATCGACATACTTAGCGTAGTCGGCGGGCTCGGGCCACTTGGCGAGCATGAGCGCCTCGGCGCGGGCCACGTTGCCCTCGGCGTCCAGGTCGAGCACGCTCGCCGGCATGTTGTCCCAGATCTCCTCGGTGACAAACGGCATAAGCGGGTGCATCAGGCGAATGGAGGTGGCGAGCACAAAGATCAGGTTGCGCTGAGCTTGCAGACGGTCCTCGCCCTT
>USMA01000171.1 GCA_900555765.1 uncultured Collinsella sp. | reverse complement strand
CAACAAGTCGCTGCCCGATGAGTGGGCCACCCGTCCCAAGGTGGGCTTCCCGGTGCCGATTGTCTACTGGCTGCGCGAGCAAAAGTGGTACGACTATGTCAAGGAGTACTTCACCGCGCCGTGGGCAAGCGAGTTCTTCGATACCGACGAGCTCATGCACCTGCTCGATCTGCACTTTGCGTGCAAGGGCGATTTCCAGCGCAAGATCTATACGCCGCTCGTGTTCCTGGTGTGGTACAAGCGCTTCTTTATCGACGAGGACCAGCCCGCTGTTCAGGCTGCCTAGCCTCGGCTTACGAACGCCTGCGCGTAACGGCTCCTCCGGGAGCCGTTTTTTCGTGGGTGCGTTTCAGTTACTATAAAAACCGTCCCTGCCAAATGGCTGAGAAAGGTGAAAGATGCACCATTCGGATTCCGCGACCGTGACCACGGTCGATACGCTTGCCAAGCTTCTCGATGTGTGCGGCGAGCTGCGCGCATCGGAGCAGGTTGACGAGCGTGCCGTGACCGGCTGCTCGTTTGATTCGCGCGCGGTCTCGGCAGGTGACGTATTCTTTTGCAAAGGTGCTGCCTTTAAGCCCGCGTTTTTGAGCATGGCGCTCGATGCGGGCGCCGTCGCATTTGTGTGCGAGGAGTCGCTGGTCGAGTCTCTGGAGCCGCTGGCGAAGGAGAGCGGTGCTGCGATGCTGGTTGTTGATAGTGTTCGCACGGCCATGGCCCTGTTGCCGCCGGAGGTCTACGACCGTCCCGACCACGACGTCAAGATCGTGGGCATCACCGGCACCAAGGGAAAAACCACGGCCGCTTTTATGCTCCAGTCCATCATCAAGGCGGCGGGCGAGTCCTGCGGCATGATCGGCTCAGTGAGTACCGACGATGGCATCGAGTGCTACGAGAGCACCAATACTACGCCCGAGGCCCCCGAGGTCTGGCGCCATATCGCCAACTGCCGCACGTCCGGTCGCCAGTCCATGGTCATGGAGGTCTCGAGCCAGGCGCTCAAGTACCAACGCGTCGAGAATCTGCCGTTTGACGTGGCGTGCTTCCTCAACATCGGCCGCGACCACATCTCGCCGATCGAACACCCCACGTTTGAGGATTATTTTGAGAGCAAACTCAGGATCTTTGACCAGGCAAAGACCGCCGTGGTGAATCTGGGCACCGAAGAGGTCGACCGTGTGCTGGAGGCAGCGTCGACGGCCGAGCGCTTGGTGACCGTTGGCGTCGAGCATCCCGAGGCAAGCCTGTGGGCGAGCGACGTACGCATGGTCGGCTTTAGCATCGAGTTCAACTTGCATGGCCTGTGTGCCGACGAGTCCGAGGCGGGGGAGAAGGTCCTGCTGGGCATCGCGGGCGACTTTAACGTGGAAAACGCGCTGGTCGCTATCGCCGCTGCGCGCGAGATCGGCATCGGTATCGAGGCTATCAAGAAGGGCCTCTCCAAACTGCGTGTGCCGGGCCGTATGGAGGTCGTGGAGTCGAAGGACGGCCGCGTGATTTGCGTCGTCGACTACGCGCACAACCAGCTTTCGTTCCGCTCACTTTTCTCGTCGGTGAAGCGCGCCTTTCCTGCCAGCCCGGTCGTTGCGGTGTTTGGCGCTGCCGGCGGCAAGGCGCAGGAGCGCCGCGAGCAGCTTCCGCGCGAGGCCGCACCATATTCCGACCTGATGATCTTTGCCAACGAGGACCCGGCTCACGAGGACCCGATGAAGGTCTGTCGCGAGCTTGCCGAACATGTTCCCGACGATACGCCGAACAAGATCATCCTCGATCGCGAAGCCGCTGTGCATGCGGCGTTCAAGGCGGCGCGCGAGGAGTACGTCAACCCCGATGCTCCCACCATTGTCTTGCTGCTGGCAAAGGGTGACGAGGAGCTCATGCACGTGGGCGACGAGTTCGTGCCCATCGAGAGCGACCTTTCGCTGGCCAATCGCCTAATCGATGTTACCCAGTTTGACTAATGAACCATGATGGCGGCGGCGCCCTGAGTGCGCTGTCACCATAAGCGTGTTCCCTCAATCAAAACATGCCGTCCAAGTCCAAACCCTTCTACGTAAACGGAGTAACCATGTCCCACAACACCCTGCCGACCGTTGCCGAGCTTTCGGGCGAGATGCGCGAGCGTCTTGCCAAGGTTAAGTACGTCTTTACCGACTTGGACGCCACGATGCTCGCACCCGGCTCGTGCGTGCTGCGCGACAACGACGGCAATCCCTCGACCAAACTCGTCGAGGCCGTCGTGGCGCTCGCTCGCGCTGGTATTCAGGTGGTTCCCACCTCGGGCCGCAACCGTACCATGATCCACGAGGACGCGCGCGTGCTCGGCCTCAACTCCTACATTGGTGAGATGGGCGGCCTGGTCATGTACGACCTCAAAGCCAACGATTGGGAGTATCTAACCGGCGACATGCCTTACGACCCCGCCTGCGGCCTTACTCCGCACCAGGTGATCGAGCAGACCGGCGTGTGCGAGAAGATCATTGCCCGCTGGCCGCACAAGATCGAGTACCACAACGACATGTCGACCGGCTACAAATTCCGTGAGGTCACCGTCGGCATGCGCGGCGATGTGCCCGACGATGAGGTCCAGGCCATCCTGGACGAGGCCGGCTGCGGTCTGATCTGGGCTTGCAACGGCCATCTGACTCACCTGTCCAAGCCGACGACGCTCGAGCTCGATCGCATCGAGGACGGTCGCGCATTCAACATCAACCCCGCGGGCCTCAACAAAGGCGTTGCCATTGCGCGCTTCTGCGAGCACCTGGGGATCGAGCGCGAGGAGACGCTCGCACTCGGCGATTCCGAGTCCGACTTCTACATGGCCGATCACGTGGGCACGTTCTGCTTGGTCGAGAATGGCCTGACGAGCGCCGGCGCGCCCGAGTTCCTGGCTGCTTGCGAGAACGCTTTCGTTACGCGCGGCAAAATTGTCGACGGTTGGGCGGCGACGGCAGAGCTGCTGGTCGCGGCGCGTTCGTAGCGCGGCGTCGCTGCACTTGGACATGTCTTTTCGAGAGAGACTGGTGAGGTAATGTCCGATATCGAGAATCCGGCAGGCGACACGCGCCCGATTGGCGTGTTCGATTCTGGTTTGGGCGGTCTGACGGTTGCGCGCGCGATTGCGACGGCGCTGCCGCGCGAGTCCGTCTACTACTTTGGCGACACCAAGCGCTGCCCCTACGGCACCCGCACCGAGGATGAAGTGCGCTCGTTTGCGTTGCAGGCGGGTCGTTGGCTTTCGAAGCACGACGTCAAGATTATGGTCATCGCCTGCAATACGGCGACTGCTGCGGCCTTGCGTCTGGCCCAGCAGGTGCTCGACGTTCCTGTGATCGGCGTGATCGCGCCGGGTGCCCGTGCGGCAATCAACAGCACGCGTACGCGTCGCGTGGGCGTACTCGCCACCAACCTCACTATTCGCTCGGGCGCCTACACGCGCGCCATTCAGGATCTAGATGCCGGCGTCGATGTATACGGCTGTCCTGCCTCGAGCTTTGTCGAGGTTGTCGAACACGAGCTCGCCTCGGGTGCACATCTGCAGGAACAGTGGCTTGAGAACGAGGACATCTTCGATACGCCTGCCGTGCGTGCGCTGGTGGGTGCCACGGTTGAGCCGCTGCGCGACCGCGGTATCGATACCGTGGTGCTCGGCTGTACACATTTTCCGCTGTTGGTGGGACCTATCCGCCATGCGCTGGGGCCT
>USMA01000170.1 GCA_900555765.1 uncultured Collinsella sp. | reverse complement strand
CGCGCCCCGTAACCGCGATTCTGCTTGGCCGCATGGCCGAGGGAGAGGACCTTCCCCATGTTCAGTAACCTGCGCATTGGCCATGGCTACGACGTCCACCGTCTGGTGGAGGGGCGTCGATGTATCATCGGCGGTGTCGACATTCCCTACGAGCGCGGCCTGCTGGGCCACTCGGATGCCGATGTGCTCGCGCACGCCTTGGCCGACGCCATTCTGGGCGCCTGCCGCGGGGGAGACATTGGCAAGCTATTCCCCGATACCGACCCCGCCTATGAGGGTGCCGATTCGATGGTGCTGCTCGCTCGCGTGATGGACTATGCGCGCGAGCTGGGCTTCGAGTTTGTCGATGCCGATTGCACCATTGCCTGTCAGCAACCCAAGCTCACCCCGCACCGCGATGCCATGCGCGCCAACCTTGCCCATGCCCTGGGCGTTGACGTCGAATACGTGGGCGTCGCCGCCACTACGACTGAAAAGCTCGGTTGGGAAGGCCAGGGCGAGGGAATCGGCGCCTGGGCCGTCTGCCTGCTACAGAAAACCGTTAAGGAGTAACGAATGCGTATCTATAACAGCGCTACCCATAAAAAGGAAGAGTTCCAGCCCATCGAGTCCGGCAAGGTCCGCATGCACGTGTGCGGCCCCACGGGCTACGACAACATCCACATCGGCAATGCCCGCACGTTCATCAGCTTTGACGTGATTCGTCGCTGGCTCATCGCGAGCGGCTACGAGGTCACGTTCGCCCAGAACCTCACCGATGTCGATGACAAGATCATCAAGCGCGCCAACGAGCAGGGCCGCACGGCCGCCGAGGTCGCGACGGAGTTCTCCGACAAGTTCATCGGCGTCATGCGCGCCGCCAACGAGCTCGATCCCGATGTGCGACCCCGTGCCACCAAGGAGCTCGGCCCCCTGATCGCCATGATCAAAACGCTCATCGAGCAGGGCCACGCTTACGCCGCCGATAACGGCGATGTGTACTTTGCCGTGCGCAGTGATCCCAACTACGGCCAGGTTTCGGGCCGCAACATCGACGACCTTATGGTGGGTGCGCGCATCGAGGAGAACGAGGACAAGAACGACCCGCTCGACTTTGCCCTGTGGAAGGCCGCCAAGCCCGGCGAGCCCAGCTGGCCGAGCCCCTGGGGCGAGGGCCGTCCCGGTTGGCACACCGAGTGCGCCGCCATGGTGCACCGCTACCTGGGCACCCCGATCGACATCCACGGCGGTGGTTCCGACCTTGCCTTCCCGCATCACGAAAACGAGTGCGCCCAGGCTACCTGCGCCTGGCACCAGGGCTTCTCCAACACCTGGATGCACACGGGTATGCTGCTGGTCGACGGCGAGAAGATGTCCAAGTCGCTTGGTAACTTCTTTACGCTGGCCGAGGTGCTCGAGCAGCACTCTGCCGCGGCTCTGCGTCTGCTGATGCTGCAGACGAGCTATCGCTCGCCGCTCGACTTCTCTTGGGAGCGCCTGGAGGGTGCCGAGAATTCGCTCACGCGTATCGCCGGCACGGTCGAGAACCTGCGTTGGGCCGCGAACCACGCGACGGCCGATGCCGATACGGCTGCCGCCGAGGCGTTTGCCGCCAAGGCCGCCGAGACCCGCGCCACCTTTAAGGAGTGCATGGACGACGACTTTAACACCGCCGGTGCTATGGGTGCTGTCTTTGGCTTTGTCACCGAGTGCAATCAGTATCTGGAGCAGGCGGGTGATGCTGCCGACAAGGCCGCCGCGCTTGCCGCCGCCGACACGCTGGCCGAGCTGCTCGATACGTTTGGTGTTGAGCTCCCCGAGCCCAAGGTTGAGCTGCCGCTGGGTCTGCTGGGTGTTGCCGCCGGTCTGGTTGCCTATACGGGCGACGACGTGGACGAGGCTGCTGCCAAGATTCTCGAAGCCCGCGCCGAGGCCCGTGCCGCCAAGAACTGGGATCTGGCCGACGCCATCCGCGACCAGCTCAAGGACCTGGGCCTCACCATTGAGGATACTGCCGCCGGCACCCGTATCAAATCTCTCTAATCCTCGCGGGTTTCCCAAGCACCCGACCTTGCCGTTCAAACCGTCGCTCGCGTACTCAAGTACGCGTCGCTCCTCTTTCACGGCAATCTCGGGCACTTGGAAAACCCGTACCGACCGCCCGAATTAATATTCAAGGGCGGTCGTTTATTTTGTTTCGTTTGATAGTTGTATTTAGGAGGTCGCTTTATGGTCGACAATCGCAAGCGTGCGCCTCGTGGCGGCAAGCAGGCTGCTTCTGGCTCGCGTCCGATTCGCCGCAACGACCGCGCTGCCGCTCCCAAGGGCCAGCGCGATCGTACCCAGGCCGCACGTCCGCAGCGCGATCGCAACCGCGACGCTGTCCAGGCTCCCAAGGGTGAGTTCATCGAGGGTCGTCGTGCTGCCGCCGAGGCGCTACGCACCGGTTTTCCCATCAAGTGCGCGCTCATTGCCGAGGGCGGGGAGCGCGACGCCGCCTTGTCGCGCCTGGTCGACGACCTCAACGCCGCGGGTGTCCGCATTAAGTATGTGCCGCGCGCGCAGCTCGACGCACTGTCGAGCCATGGCGCTCACCAGGGCATCGCGCTCGAGGTTGGCAACTTCCCCTATGCCGATGTCGCCGATATTCTCTACCGCGCAGGCGAGGGCCCGGCACTTGTCGTGGTGCTCGACCACGTGACTGACGACGGCAACTTTGGCGCCATCGTGCGCTCCGCCGAGGTTGTGGGCGCGGCCGGCGTCATCATCGCCAACAAGCGTGCCGCTGGCGTGACCGTGGGCAGCTACAAGACTTCAGCCGGCGCCGTCATGCATCTGCCTATCGCGCAGGTGCCCAACATCGCCCGTGCACTCGACGATCTTAAGGCCGCTGGCTTTTGGGTGGGCGGTGCCTCCGAGCACGCCGAAGGCAGTTGCTGGGATGCTCCCTTCGAGGGCCGCGTGGCGCTCGTCATGGGCTCCGAGGGCGACGGCATCTCGCGCCTGGTGCTCGAGAAATGCGACTTTTTGACCAAGCTTCCCCAACGCGGCATGACCGAGAGCCTCAATGTTGCCCAGGCGACCACGGCGCTGTGCTTTGAGTGGCTGCGCCGCAACGCCGGCGAGCTCATGGGGGAGGAGTAGCGCATGTCCAAAAAGAACCGTGCCAAGTCCAAGGCCAAGCGCTTTGGCGAGGGCTCGGCCAAGCCGATTGTTTCGGCCGCGACCTACGGCGTGGGCGGCAATGCGTTTGCGCAGGCCATCGCCGACCCGGTCTCGACGGTGCACTCCAACAAGCCCGAGCTGCTGGTGGTCGACGGTTACAACGTGATCCACTGCACGCCGCGCTACGAAAAGCTCGTGTACGACCATTCTGACGATCCGTATTCCAGCGACGTTCACGATATGGCGCGCACGGCGCTCATTAATGACGTAGCTGCGTTTGCCCAGGGCCGCTACGAGGCTGTGATCGTATTTGACGGCGCGGGCAATATCTCCAGCGAGCGCCCCAATCTGCCGGCCCGTGGCGTGCGCATCGAGTTTTCGCCGACGGGCGTCTCTGCCGATACCGTGGTGCAGAAACTCTGCATCGAGGCACGTGAGGAAGGCCGCGCGTGCTCCGTGGTATCGAGTGACGGCACAATCCAAGCCGTCGTCATGGGCAAGGGCGTCACGCGCATCTCGAGCCGTATGCTGGTGGACGAGATCAAACAGATTGATAACGACGT
>USMA01000169.1 GCA_900555765.1 uncultured Collinsella sp. | reverse complement strand
GTTCCATCCGTCATGGGTTTGTTGATTGATATTCTGCTCGCCGCCGGCAAGGCCACGCTCTCGCTGGTGCCGTTTTTGTTGGTGACATATCTGGCCCTCGAGACCTTGGAGCACGTCGCGGGCGACCGCGTTAACGGGGCCATCAAGCGCGCCGGCGCCGCGGGTCCCGTGGTTGGCTCGCTGCTGGGCATGGTGCCGCAGTGCGGCTTTTCGGCAATGGCGGCAACGCTGTACGCCGGTCGTGTCGTGACCTTGGGCACGTTGGTGGCGGTGTTCCTTTCGACCTCCGACGAGATGCTGCCGCTGCTACTTGCCGAGCAGGTTCCCGTGCAGACTATGGCGATGTTTTTGGCTTCGAAGGCACTGATCGCGCTGGTCACGGGCTTTATCGTGGACGCCGCCATTCGCGGCCTGCGTCGTAACGCTCGCGCGCATGCGGCGATTCGCCGTACCGTGCTGGGGACCGCTGCTAATCCGGCTCATGTGAACTGCGCGCACGACGACCACAGCGGCGGTGACATCATCGACGAGGTGGCCGAGGCGGGCGTGAGCGCCGATTACATCCATGAACTGTGCGAGCGCGACCATTGCGGTTGCGATGAAGACGAGGACGAGCACGAACACGGACATGGACACGATCACGGTCATGGGGGCGAGCATGAACACCATGATGGCCACGGTCACTCCCACTCTCACGAGGGCGCGCCCCTCCTGTCGATTATTCGCAGCGCCATCTCGCACACCGTGCAGGTATCGGTATTCATTTTTCTGGTGACGCTGATTCTGGTCGCCGTGCTCGAGACCTTCGGCGAGTCCGCGATCGAGCAGTTCCTGCGTGGCAACGAGACGCTCGCCGTCCTGGGTTCGGCGCTTGTCGGCTTGATCCCCAACTGCTCGGCGAGCGTGGGCATTACGCAGCTGTACCTGGAGGGCGCGCTACAGCTGGCACCGATGCTCGCCGGCACGCTTATCTCCGCCGGCGTGGGCTACCTGGTGTTGTTCCGCACCAACCGCAGTGCCCGCGAGAACGTCATGTTCCTGGTCATGATGTACGTCATCGGCGCCGGTTGGGGACTCGTTCTCTCCGCCTTTGGTCTCTAAGCCCAAAAATCTACCTTGTTTAGCGTAACAGCTCGGTGAGGTTGCGTTTAAAGCGGGAGCGGTCTTCGCTGGTAAATGCCGCCGGACCGCGAGTGCGACCGCCGGCGCGGCGCACCTTCTTTTCCTCGTGGCGAATAAACAGTTGCATGTCGATGGTCGCTTTGTCGTAGACGCGCCCGCGCACACCGATGGCGGCGGCATCGCGCCCGAGCACCATGCTCGCCAAGCCAATGTCCTGCGTCACGACTACGTCGCCCGCCTGCAGGCGTTCGACAATGGCGAAGTCGGCGCTGTCGGCGCCCACGCTCACATCGAGCGTCGTGACCCAAAAGCCGCGTCGCGCGTGCTCGGCATCGCGCGGGTCGTCGCGGCGAATGTGCCGTTCCAGGTTTTGCGTGCTGTTGCCGGCGATAACAACGGCGACGCCCGCCCGCCGCGCGCAGTCAATCGACTCGCGCGTGACCGGGCAGGCGTCGGCATCAATAAAGAGCGTTCGTGGCATCTAGTGCACCAGTTTGCCAAATTGAATAGCGCGAACAATCAGCGTTACGCCAAACACCAGCAGTGCGGCGCCGCTAAAGATGACGAGCATCTTGGCCGACCACAGCGGATAGATAACCACGAACATGCCGGCGATGATGGACAGCGCGCCGCTCAGGATGGCGAGGGCACGGTTGGACGAAAGCTCGGACTCCAGAATGGACATGACACCTTCGACGATCCAGCCAAAGCCGGCCACGATAACCACCATCGTGGTGAGCGTCGCGGTCGAGAAGGCCTGGTTGCGCAGGATTATGACGCCGCCCAAGATAATGAGTAGGTTGGAGATGATGCTCGTCACGCGCCAGCCGGTGGGCAGCAGCGGCTCGAAAACAGCGGTAAACAGCCTGATCGCGGCCGTGATCACAAAGTAGAAGCCCAAGACGGTCGTTAGGAAGACGAGGGACTTGGCGGGCGCAAACAGCAGTGCGATGCCGGCGACGAGCGCCAAGACGCCCGTGATGGCGTAAATCCAGCGCACGGCCTTGACGGCCTTGCCTGCCATGCTTTTCTCGTCAAATCCAAACTGGCTCGATTTTTGGTCATCGTTCTTAAAGATGCCCATAATGTCTCCTTTCCGTGCGGCGTAAGCCTTGATTGTTACAACCAGTATCGCCTAAAGGCGCTGGCGTATGGGTCGGGGAGGGCGAAACGTAACCCAAAGGTCCCGAATTGTTTCCGTTGTTCCCCACGTCGCGATTTTCTATTCAACAGGTGTAGAACATTGCAGCCCTGTTCGTTATTGCCTACGTTTTGGGTTAGATTCTCCTAAGGACAATTGGCTTGTATTGGGGGTCCCTATGAACGAAGCAGTTCCCGAGGCACCGTCGAGTGTCGAATCGATGGCAAAACAGGGTTGCGAAAAGCTCGGCTTGGACGCGTTTGATGCGCTGGTTCGTCGCGCCCGCACGTGCCGTCGCTTTGACGAGTCCATGCGCGTGCCGCGTGAGTTTTTGCTCGAGCTGGCAGAGCTGGCTCACCTAGCTCCCTGTGGTGCCAATGCTCAACGTCTTCGTTTTCATGTGGTGAGCGGTGCCGAGGACTGCGCGCGCGTGTTTGACGAGCTTGCATGGGCCGGCGCACTTAAGGACTGGCCGGGTCCTGCCGAGGGTGAGCGCCCGACCGGCTACATCGCGATTCTGGCCGAGCGCGCCGTTCCGGGCAAGCCCGCCGCTCCCATTACCGAGGTCGACACGGGCATTGCCGCGCAGACGATGATGCTCGCCGCCCGCAGCGCCACGCCCGAGGTGGCAGCCTGCATGTTCAAGGCCTTTACGCCCCACGCGATCGATGCCATGGGGCTCGATAACGACAAGTATGAGCTCAAGCTGATCATGGCGTTTGGCGTTCCGGCCGAGACACAGGTGATTGATGCGATCGATTCCAACCCCGACGGCTCCATCAATTATTGGCGCGACGAGGCGCAGGTGCACCACGTACCCAAGCGTTCGCTCGCCGACGTGCTGGTGTAGTTGAGCGTCATCGCGGCGTGATCAGACGGTAAACCACCACAAAGGTGCCTGTCCCCTTTGTGGTGGTACGAGGGGAGGGTGTGTGGCAGATCTGTATTTGGTGCGGCATGGGCAGACTGAGCTCAATGTGCAGAGCATTTTGCAGGGCTGGCACGATTCGCCGCTTACGGCGCGCGGGCGCGAGCAGGCGCTGACGGCGCGTACGGCGTTTGCGGCGCGTGGCGTGGCCGTTGATCATGTGTATTCCTCGCCGTTGGGCCGGGCGCGGCATACGGCCGAGCTTATCGTTGGCGAGGGCCGTTCCATAGAGCTGGTCGATGACCTGCGTGAGTGGCATTTTGGCTCGCTGGAGGGCACATCAAATCGCGAGATGCCGCCGCAGCCCTGGGGAGATTATCCGGTTGCCTTTGGTGGCGAGTCGGAAAGTGAGCTTCGCGCACGTATGGTCGCGGCGCTGTCCCGCATCATGGCCAGGCCGCAGCACGACTGCGTGCTGGCGGTTTCCCACGGCTCAGCCTGCCAGGAGTTTCTTGAGTATGTGACTGGCGAGGGAGAGCTGCCCGACAACGGTGCCGTGCTTCATTTTGGCTATTGCGACGGGGCGTT
>USMA01000168.1 GCA_900555765.1 uncultured Collinsella sp. | reverse complement strand
TACCATCAGTGGCGCCTAGGAGAGTCTTTCGAAGAATTGCTGCATGTCGTTCCAATCGATGTGCTACGCAGTCTGTACTACCCCTGGCACGAAGCCTCGGAGGAACGCGTGGCTCGTCTCGTCTGCGATATGGCGAAAAAAGCGTCCAGGCAAACCAAACTTGCGTTAGCAAGAAAGAGGCTCAAGAAAACCCAACAAGATCTGGCATACGAATCGGGTGTGTCACTCCGCTCAATCCAAATGTACGAGCAGCGCCAGAGAAACATCAATGAAGCTTCGGTTACAAGCGTACGAGCCATAGCAAAAGCTCTCCACTGCAACATCGAGGACCTCCTAGAACCAGTCTTCGAATACAAAGAAACCGGCGCCGCCTAAACCAAGCACACAGCCGATGCCCGCCTCTAGGAAGTGCTCCAGCCTAGCAAGAGCCCCTACCAATAAAAAGCCAAACTATCAGCTCGGCGACTTTCCAGAGCGTAGGTCCCTGTAGCCGCCGCCGGCGAAGTTAACATAGGGGAGGCCAGGGGGCTTTGCCCCCAAATCTTTCCGCAGGACGGCAGGACCCCCGCCGCACGAAGTGCGCAGCGGGGGTCCTGCCATGTCCGAGGACGATTTGGGGGCAAAGCCCCCTGGCCTCCCCGGCGAGTATACGGGACGGCGACTACAGGTATTCGATCTGGGCGCCTTCCGTGTCGCACGTCAGAATATGCGTATCACACTTAGGGAACTGTTCGCGCAGCTTGACCTGCAGGAACTTTGCCACGATGGTGTCGTCGGTCACAGCCATGAGGGTCGAGCCCGAGCCGCTAATCCAGATGGTCTTAGCGCCGCCGTTAAGGCAGGTGTCGCGCACGGCGTTGTAGTCGGGAATCAGGCGGCGACGATAGGGCTCCTGAATGCGGTCGTCATTGGCGGCGGCAATCAGGTCGAGGTCACCAGTCTCCAAGCCGCGCGTCATACCGGCGATGCGGCCCATCTGCCACACGGCGGTGGAGAGCGGAATCTCCTGCGGCACGACCTTGCGTGCCTCGCTCGTGTGTACCTCGTAGGGCGGAATCACGGTAATAAAACGCAAGCGATCGCTCACCTCGTAGCGCAGACACTGGGGGAGCGAATCAGTCGGTGTAAAGGAGCAGACGGCGCCGCCCAGGATAGCGGGGGCGACGTTATCGGGATGGCCCTCGACCTCGGTGGCGATGCGGACGAGCTCGGCACGGTCGACGGTGTGGCCCGTCAGCGCGGCGGCTGCCATGATGCCGGCGACGACGCAGGTGGAGCTGGAGCCCAGGCCGCGTGCGACGGGCACATCGGTTTGAATGTCGATGGCAACGGGAAAAGCCGGCTCGCCCCATGCGGCCAGCGCATCGACAAAGCTGACGTAAACCAGGTTGTTCTCGTTTTGGAACTCTTCGGGGCATCCGGTGATGGTGAGCTTATCGGCGCGCTCGAAGGTGAAGTGCGAGTAGAGGCTGACGGCCATGCCGAGGGTGTCGTAGCCAATGCCTAGGTTTGCGCTGGTGGCTGGGACGGTAATTTTGATCATGTGGGTCCTCCTGGGCGGGTCTGGCCGTTTAGTTCGCTGCTCGGGCAGTCCTGGCTCGCTCGGAAAGCACATTAAGTGCTCTCCGGCTCGTGCGGAACTCGCGACGAACTAAACGGCCAGACCCGCTGTGCGCGTTCGTCATCATCCCGGTAGGTATCTGATAAAAGAAGGTGCGCCGGCTTTCGCCGGCGCCTTATAAGGGGTTTAGTTGGTTGCCATCTTTTTTGCAGCCTGCTCTACGTAGCTGGCCATCTCATCGACGTCGCAGACGTCTTCGAAGCGGACGGGTTTGGACTCGAGCTCGGCAAGTTGGACCGGGGCGACCGTGTTGGTGGCCTGCTCGAGCACGCGCATAGCCTCAAAGTCGTCCTCGGGAACGTCGAGGCCCAGGGCGTCGCAGCAGGCGCGCGGGAACTTGTAGGGGCTGGCGGTCGAAAGCAGCACGCGGGCCTTGGCGCCCTCGGCGGGAGCGACCTTATCAAAGACGTGATAGACGCAAGCGGTGTGCGGGTCGATCACATAGCCGTTTGCATCCCAGCAGCTCTTGATGGCGGCGCGAACCTCGTCCTCGCTGGCCCAGCCACAGCCAAAGACGCTCTGGATCTTGGACAGCAGCTCGGCGGGCACCTCGTAGCGGCCGGTCTGGGCAAGCTGCTCCATAAGGCCGGCAACGAGCTCGCAGTCGCCATCGGACAGGAAGTACAGCATGCGCTCCAGGTTAGAGCTAATAAGGATGTCCATCGACGGCGAGATGGTCGTGAAGAACGGACGGTTGCGGTCGTAGACGCCGGTGGTCAGGAAGTCAGCGAGCACGTTGTTCTTGTCGCTCGCGACGATGAGCTTGGCGACGGGCAGACCCATGCGCTTGGCATAGTAGCCGGCCAGGATATCGCCAAAGTTGCCGGTCTGTACGCAGAACTCCACGGCGTCGCCGGCCTCGATGGCGCCGGCGCGCAGCAGCTGCGCATAGGCGGCAAAGTAGTAGACGACCTGCGGCACCAGGCGACCGACGTTGATCGAGTTGGCGCTTGAAAGCACCGTGCCGGCGGACTCAAGACGCTCGGCAAGCTCCTTATCGGCAAAGATGCGCTTGACGGCACTCTGGGCATCGTCGAAGTTGCCGCGGATGCCGCAGACGGCGACGTTATCGCCCTCCTGCGTGGACATCTGCAGGTTCTGGACGCGGCTGACTTTGCCTTCGGGATAAAAGACGGTAATACCCGTGCCCGGTGCGTCGGCAAAACCGGCGAGTGCGGCCTTGCCGGTGTCGCCCGACGTGGCGGTGACGATCATGATGCGCTCGGCGCCGCCGTCCTTGGCGGAAGTGCGGGCCATCAGGCGGGGGAGCATCTGCAGGGCGACGTCCTTGAAGGCACTCGTGGGGCCGCCAAAGAGCTCCATCACATAGGTCTGAGGGGCGTCAGCGCCCGGCGCAGCGTCGAGTTTGACGAGCGGCGTAACCTCTTCACTCGCGAACGTGCCGCGGTATGCCTCGTCGACACACGCCGAAATTTCTTCGGCCGTGTAATCATTCAGTAACATTCCCAACACATCTTGAGCGATTTCAAAGTACGATTTATCTGCAAGCGAGCTGATATCGACCTGCTGGGTGCCGAGCTCGTCCGAGACAAACAAACCCCCGTCGGGAGCGATGCCGGTGCGGATTGCCACCTTACTTGAGCACGATAAAGTGCGTCCTCGTGTACTATGATAAGTTCCCATATAACACTGCTCCTCGGATGCCTTGGTCCCAATCGGTGAAACCATGGTATCAGAGCGTGCAAAATAGGTTCGCAGAGGCTTTTTAGAAAGGTAACCTCCAGCCCATGATTAAGATTGCCAAGTTTGGCGGCTCGTCGGTCGCCGACGCCGAACACTTCAAGAAGATCAAGGCCATCGTCGATGCCGACCCTGCCCGCCGTTTTGTGGTAGTTTCTGCCTGCGGTCGCCGCTTTAAGGGCGACACCAAGGTGACCGACCTGCTCTACCTGGTTAACGCACACGTTAAGTATCACGTGTCGTGCGAGGAACTGCTCGAGGACATTGGTCAGCGCTATTTTGATATCGCTGACGAGCTGGAGCTCACCTATCCCATCCGTGAGGAGTTCGCGGAATATGAAGAGCGCGCACGCTAGGGCGGCTACTCCACAGAGGAGCTTGTGAGACGTAGCGAGTAC
>USMA01000167.1 GCA_900555765.1 uncultured Collinsella sp. | reverse complement strand
CAAGATGGTCACGACCAACCAGGAGGGTGCGCTTCCCATTTTTGACGAGCGCATCGAGACTCCGTTTGGCCCGGCCGCCGGTCCCAACACGCAGCTTGCCCAGAACATCGTGGCCTCTTATGTGGCCGGTTCCCGCTTCTTTGAGCTTAAGACCGTTCAGGTTATGGACGGCGAGGAGCTCTCCAAGTGCGTTAACAAGCCCTGCATTGTGGCGCAGGACGAGTGCTACAACTGCGAGTGGTCGACCGAGCTCGAGGTTCCGCAGGCCTTTGCCGAGTACGTGAAGGCATGGTTTGCCTGCCACCTGATCGCTCGCGAGTACGGTCTGGGCAGCCCGGACGGCTGTGTCTTCAACATGTCGGTGGGCTATGACCTCGAGGGTATTAAGAGCCCCAAGGTCGATGCGTACATCGAGGGCATGAAGGACGCCAGCGGCTCCGAGGTTTGGAACGAGTGCCGCACGTGGGCGCTCGCCAACCTGGACAAGTTTGAGCATGTCGATGCCGCGTTTGTCGAGTCCATCCCGGCGCGTGTCTCCAACTCCATTACCGAGTCCACGCTGCATGGCTGCCCGCCGGCGGAGATCGAGCGCATCGCGACCTATCTGATCACCGAGAAGGGCCTCAACACCTACATCAAGTGCAACCCCACGCTGCTGGGCTATGAGTTTGCCCGCCAGCGTCTGAACGAGCTGGGTTTTGACTACATCGTCTTCGATGACACGCACTTCCGCGAGGACCTGCAGTGGGCCGATGCCGTGCCCATGTTCGAGCGCCTGATTGCCCTGTGCGCCGAGCGCGGCCTGGAGTTTGGCGTCAAGCTGACCAACACGTTCCCCGTCGACGTGACGAGAAACGAGCTGCCCTCCACCGAGATGTACATGTCCGGCCGTTCGCTGTTCTCGCTGACCATCGAGGCTGCCCGCCGCATTACCGAGCAGTTTGATGGCAAGCTGCGCATCAGCTACTCCGGCGGCGCCACGGTCTACAACATCCGTGCTCTGTACGATGCCGGCATTTGGCCCGTTACCTTGGCGACCGACGTGCTCAAGCCCGGTGGCTACGAGCGCTTTAGCCAGATGGCAGGCGAGTTTACCGACCTGGATGGTAAGCCGTTCGCGGGCGTCTCTCTCGAGGCCGTGACTGCGATTCAGACCGATTCGCTCACCAACCCGCTCTACAAGAAGCCGCTGCGCCCGCTGCCCGACCGCAAGGTCGCCGGCAAGAGCCCGCTTTCCGACTGCTTTACCACGCCGTGCCGTACGAGCTGCCCCATTCAGCAGGACATTCCCGCCTACTTGGCGGCTGTTGACGAGGGCCGCTACGAGGACGCGCTCAACATCATCATCGAGCGCAATGCCCTGCCGTTCATTACCGGCACCATCTGCCCGCATCCCTGCGGCCGTGCCTGCGAGCGTGCATTTTACGAGCCCGAGGGCGCCCAGATTCGCGCCAGCAAGCTCAAGGCCGCCCGCGAGGCCATGACCGCCGTGTTGCCCAAGCTGCGCGCCCAGGCCATCGCAAACGACGGCGAGCGCAACGTTGCCGTTATCGGCGGCGGCCCGGCCGGCCTGGCGACGGCGTTCTTCCTGACGCGTGCCGGCGTGCCCGTCACCATCTTCGAGGCCCGCGACTCTCTCGGCGGCGTGGTCCGTCACGTGATCCCCGAGTTCCGTATCGCCAGCGACGATATCTCCCACGATGCCGAGCTCTGCCTGGCCTTTGGCGCCAAGGTGCAGCTCAACGCTCGCGTTGATTCCATCGACGAACTCAAGGCTCAAGGCTTTACTGACGTGGTCGTGGCCACCGGTGCCTGGATGCCCGGCTCTGCGGGCTTGGGCGAGGGTGCCGAGCTCGATGTGCTGGAGTTCCTCGAGGCCGCCAAGAAGGGCGAGAAACTCGAACTGGGCGAGGACGTCGTGGTCATTGGCGCCGGCAACACCGCCATGGACGCGGCCCGCGTGGCCAAGCGCCTGGCCGGCGTGAAGAACGTGCGCCTGGTGTATCGCCGCACCAAGAAGCAGATGCCCGCCGACGAGGAAGAGCTCGATCTTGCTCTTGCCGACGGCGTTGAGTTCTGCGAGCTGCTGGCGCCCAAGGCGCTCAACGGCTCCGTGCTGACCTGCGACGTTATGGAGCTCGGCGAGCCGGATGCAAGCGGCCGTCGCAGTCCCGTCGCCACGGGCGAGACCGTCGAGCTTTCCGCCACCACGGTGATCTGCGCCGTGGGCGAGGGCATCGATGCCAGCCTGTACGATGCCGTGGGCGTCGAGCACGACCGTCGCGGCCGTCTTGCCGCCACCTCCACCGGCGTTGAGGGCGTCTGGGCTGCGGGCGACTGCCGTCGCGGTCCTGCCACCGTGGTCGAGGCTATCGCCGACGCCGCCGAGGTCGCCCGTGCCATCGCCGGCGTGGACTTTAACAAGTACGCCGACTGCAACGAGCAGGCCGGCCGCGAGGACACCTGCTACGAGCGCAAGGGGTCGCTGTGCCGCGACAAGCGCAACTGCACCAAGACCCGCTGCCTGGGCTGCGGCTCGGTGTGCGAGGTCTGCTGCGACGTGTGCCCCAACCGCGCCAACGTGGCAATTAAGGTGCCGGGCCTGGCCAAGCATCAGGTCGTCCATGTCGACGGCATGTGCAACGAGTGCGGTAACTGCGCCGTGTTCTGCCCCTACCAGGAGGGTCGTCCCTACAAGGACAAGCTCACCCTGTTCTGGAGCGAGCAGGACATGGAGAACTCCGAGAACGAGGGCTTCCTGGCCGTGGACGAGGACCACTTTAAGGTCCGCGTCGCCGGCACGGTCCGCACCGTCTCGGTCGATGCCGTCAACACCGGTCTTCCCGAGGCCGTCCGCCTGACCATCAGGGCCGTGCGCGACAACTATTCGTACCTTCTTAAGAAATAGGCGAGTCTCTTATGGCCAAATCCATTCAACATAACGTGGCCTACGTTGCCTGCGGAAGTGGTTGCGCTTCCGCAGGCGGCGACGCCCGCTGCAGCGAAGGCTGCATTGGCTGTGGCGCCTGCGTCACGGCCTGCCCCCACGGCGCCATTGCGCTGGTCGATGGCATCGCCCGCGTGGATCGCTCCAAGTGCACGGGCTGTGGCCTGTGCGGTATGGCGTGCCCGCAGCGCGTGATTGCCTTCGTTCCCGGCTACCAGAACATTCTGGTGCGCTGCAACAACACCGATAAGGGCGCCATCGCTCGCAAGATCTGCGACACGAGCTGCATCGGTTGCGGCATGTGCGCTAAAAAGTGCCCTGCCGGCGCTATCCGCATCGAGGACAACTGCGCCCATATCGACGGCGTGGACTGCCTGTCGTGCGGCATGTGCGCCGTCGTCTGCCCGCATGGCGCCATCCACGACCGCACCGGCATCGCCGCCGGCGTGTAGAAGGGAATCACCATGGCACAGGAATTCACTTTTACCGTTAACGGCGTCGAGCGCACGACGACGGAGAATAAACCGCTGCTGCGCTACCTGCGCGACGACCTGCATATCCATTCCGCCAAGGACGGCTGCTCCGAAGGTGCTTGCGGTACCTGCACCATCCATGTGGACGGTGCGGCCGTCAAGGCGTGCGTGCTGACCACTGCTCTTGCTGCCGGTCGCAACATCGTGACCGTCGAGGGCCTGCCCGAGGACGTGCGCGAGGCCTTTGTGTACGCCTTTGGCGCCGTGGGCGCCGTGCAGTGCGGTGTTTGCATTCACATAATGGTAATGCAAGGAGCAGAGAACATA
>USMA01000166.1 GCA_900555765.1 uncultured Collinsella sp. | reverse complement strand
TTAACCGCTGGGGCCTTTTCCGCATGCAGCCATACGACAACGTCTACAAAAAAGGAATCGCCAGGTGCGGCGGGCGCTCTAGGTTAGAGGCTGTTGCCTAGCAGGCAGGCTCGGCGTCCATGCTCTCGGCAACGCCATTGACGGCATCGGCAACGGGAGCACCAGGCATGCGCACGAGCTCCATATGCCGCTCTTCAAAGACGGTTCCCATGGGGAAGGCGCGGCGGAAGACAAAACGAGCAACCGGACCGGCCACCAGCAGGTTCCAGGGCAGGGCCATGATAAAGTTGCGCGGAATGTTGACGAGCCACATCATCGGCAGCAGCTGCAGGTTGGCGAGCGGACCACCGGGCATGTGGAACAGGCCTTCACACGCGCCGTAGAGCGACATGATGATGACCATGGGAACGACCATGCAGGAGCTGACAGCGAGCGTCATAGCGAGCGGCGAGCTCTTGCCCGGCGTGACCAGGAATTTAAAGGCAAAGCCCTTGGCGAGGGGGCTGGCAACAAACCAGTCGCAGCACATGGCAAAAACGTAGGCAACGGGGAAGCCGAGCCACGCGGCGGCAATGACCTCGCCGTTGATGGCCCCATGCTGCAGGGCAACGTTGTAGATGCTCATCCAGAGCACCATGCAAAAGCACATAATAAAGGTGAACAGCAGGCTCTCTCGTTTGTTGATAGGCATAAAGGGCGTGGTCCTTTCTGTGTTACGCCGCGGCACAACGCAACAAAAACGGGCGGGCAAGATGGAGCTGTTGGGACTTCATCTCGCCCGCCCGCGATACGTGCGTCTGCGACTACTTATGTGGTGTAACCAGCCTAGCACGAAAAGCACATGCTTCGTAAGCGTTGAGTTTATGAAGATGCAGGGCACCAATAATCCCCCGACCCCATATGTTGCGGTGGAATACGGACTGTTTTGACCCTTTAAGCAGCAATTCAGTCCCTATTTCACCGCAACTCATTTGGTGCAAAGTAATCTGCCCCCCTTGCACCAATTAGCTGGTGTGGCGCCAGCGAGGGTCGGTGAGTGTACGTGCCACACCCAGACCAACGGGCAAAAACGCCACGATGAGCACTGCACGCACAAACCAACCGAGCATATTGACCGTATCGAAGGTGCACATGTAGTACATCGAGCGATACAGATACAGGCCCGGCACCATAATGACAATCGAAGGCACCGTGAGGGCGATACGTGGGTAGGTGAGCTTGACTTCGGCCAAGCTTGCCAGCAGCCCCGATACCAGCGCGCCGATAAACGCTGCCGCCTCGGGAGGCATTCCCGCGCTGAGGCCCAGGAAGGGAATCATCGTCGGCGCATCGACAAGGGTCAGACGCAGGGTATTGGACACGGCGCCGATGAGCCCTGCCGCCGCTGCCATCTTTACCGGGCTGTTGAACATCACTGAGAAGCCGAATACGCCGATAAAGCTCATCAGTATGCGCAAGAGCGTAAGAGCCAACGGTGAGAGGCCGAGCGGGGCGAAGTCATCCGGCGCCAGTCCCACACACTCGGCAACCATCCAGCCCACAAGAGTCGCCGTCACAATAATCGACACGGCATACGAAAGACGCTCAATGCCACTTCGCATATCGAGCTTAGCGATGTCGAGGCCTGCCGTAATGAGGGGAAAGCCGGGAATCACAAAGAGCATGGCGCCGATATAGCCTTCTTGGTGCGACATTGCCCCCGGTATGACCTGGCCAAGGCCGAGCAATGCCAGCAGATACGAAACGCAAGCGAGCGCAACGCCCGTCGTCAGCGCGCTAAACTGGCCAAGACCCTGCTTGAGAATATGGGAGCGAGCAAAGTTGCCGACACCAGCGCCCACGAATGCACAGGCCATCTCGATGGGGCCACCGCCGAGCAAAAAGACGAAAGCGCCGCAGGCACAGGCCGCGGCAAGCCCCTGCTGCCAGGGAGTGTAATCGGGCTTTGAGCTCTCAACGGTCTTGAGCATCTCGTGGTATTCGTGCACGGTAAACCGGCGCCCATACGTCTCGATTTCCTTTAAGAAGCTCTCCATCATCCAAATGCGATGGGTATTGACCCCCGTTGTGGGCAGGCTGACAACCTCGTTAAAGCAGTGGCCATCTTCGATGCAGGTGCACTCAAACGACAGAAGACTCAGGTCGACGTGAATCGTGACGCCGAGCACGGCAGCAACACGATTCATGGTATCGCGCACGCGCCAGGCACCTGTTCCGCTTGCCAGCATAAGCATGCCGGTGCGGCAGATGATGGATGACTTATCGGTGAGTGGCGCATCGACGGCAAGCTCATCGCCTGCCGTCACGATCTGGTGCCAGTCAGTTTTCATATGGAGCGCGCCGGCACGAACGCCGTGGTGCATAGGGGCTCTCGAAAGCAGCGAGTCAAGGCGCGAAGGCTGTGGGGGCTCCGCTGATTCACCCTCAACCTCATCAGCCTCTTCATCGACCAGATCAAAGGAATCAAGCGGCGCCGGCTCGCGACGGTCGATCAGCTCCTCGTCCTCATCATCAAAGTAGTTGAACTGATCGAGCATGTCCTCTTCGATTGAACGCTCGCTCGCGTCGTCCATCCCGGTGCTCCCTTCCTGTCGACTAACCCCCATCCTAGGCAGCAACGGCTAAAGGAAACATAAAAGAGACGACTGTCATGCGAGCCATGTGCTCAATAGCCGTCGAGCAGTCGTTTAAGAACGTCCCCAATGACTACATCGATGTTCTAAGTGTCAACCAAGTCAACGCCGCAGATAGAGGACGGGCAGCGAGCGACGTCCAGAGCGAACAAGTTGGCATGAAAAAGGCAAGGCATAGACCTTCTGGTCATGCCTTGCCTTTTGAATGACAAATTGTCGCTCTGGACGTCGCGCAGCGTCGAGCGGTTACGGCGTTTGGTAAAACGCCGTAACCCCCTAGTACATCTTTGCGCCGGCGGGGATGGAGGCGTCGAGCTGGATCAGGTTGAGACGCTCCTCACCATCCTCCTCGTGGATAGCGCTGCAGAGCATGCCGCAGCTGGGAAAGCCCATCATCTTGCGCGGAGGCAGGGTGGAGATGGCGAGCTGAGTCTTGCCGACCAGGTCCTCGGGCTCATAATAACCGTGAATGCCGGAGAGGATGGTGCGTTCGGTACCGGTACCGTCGTCGAGCGTAAAGTTCAGCAGCTTCTTGGACTTCTTGACGGCCTCGCATGCCTTGACCTTCACAGCGCGGAAATCGCTCTTGGAGAAGGTATCAAAGTCGACGAACTCCTCAAACAGCGGCTCAACGGCGATCTTGGAGTAATCGAGCGTGGGCGTAAGCGACTTAACGAACGGGCTCGCGGCGTTGCCGGCCTCGGCAGCCTTGGCGGCAGCGGCACCGGACTGGAAACCCTTCTCGGGCTTCATGTGCGGGAACAGCAGGACATCGCGGATGGAAGCCTGGTTGGTGAGCAGCATGACCACGCGGTCGATACCAATGCCAATGCCGCCCGCGGGAGGCATACCGTACTCGAGGGCGCGCACGTAGTCCTCGTCATACTCCATGGCCTCATCGTCGCCGCCGGCCTTCTCGGCCATCTGGGCAGCAAAGCGCTCAGCCTGGTCGACCGGGTCGTTGAGCTCGGAGAATGCGTTGGCGTACTCGTGGCCGGCAATAACCAGCTCAAAGCGGTGCGTCAGGCGCGGGTCGTCCTCAAAGCGCTTGGCAAGCGGGCTGACCTCGATGGGGTAGTCGCGCGCGAGCGGGGGGTTGGCGAGGGTGTCCTCGCC
>USMA01000165.1 GCA_900555765.1 uncultured Collinsella sp. | reverse complement strand
AGCTGGAATCTTCGACGGATGTGACGGAGGAAATTTACCGGGGGGCATGGACGCTTCTGATGCGGATGTGGGACGGGAAAAAGCCACTGCGTCTTTTAAACGTGACGGCAACGCGGCTGACGGAGTTCGAATATCGTCAGTACAGCCTGTTTGATTCGGTAGATTACGAAAAGCTGGAAAAAGCGAATCAGGCGATCGACCAGATCCGCTCGAAGTTCGGAGAGAACGCCGTGATGCGCGCAAGCTTTTTAAAGAGCAGCGTATCTCCTACGAGCGGTGGACTGAATAAGGAAAAACGGCGGGAAAGCATAGAACGGGAAGCTGATGAGGAGACGTGAGGGACGTCTCCTATTTATTCATGACAATAGAATGCTCGCAGAGCGTGCATTCTATTGTTTCATAAGAAATTGCGTCCTATGAAACAAAAAAGACACATCACATTGTGATGTGTCTTACCGTGCAGGAAAAGAGACTTGAACTCTCATGATATTGCTATCATACGGACCTGAACCGTACGCGTCTGCCAATTCCGCCACGCCCGCGTGCAGGAATTAGAATAACGGAGCGCCACCACGAACGCAAGAACTATTTTTGAAAAAGTTTGTAGGCATTTTCCCAAGCGGCTTGCGCGATTGTTTCGGCATCCTCACCAGTGCGATCGACACGGTCGTTAACCAGCGTGTTTGCCGTAATAGAAATCATTGCGGGCTCGCATTCAAGACCGCGGATGGGCTCCGGAGCCATATACGGGCAATCCGTCTCGAACAAAATTCGATCGAGTGGGGTTGCCGCAAATGCCTCGCGCACGTCGTCGTTGCGCTTAAAGGTGGCCGCACCACCATAGGCGATATAGCAGCCCAGCTCCACAAAGCGCTCCATCGTGGCGCGGTCCTCGCCAAAGCAGTGCAGCACACAACCGGCCTGGGGCACGCCCACCTCACGAAGCACGTTGTAGGCGTCCACGTGCGAGGTTCGCTCCTGGTCCGTGTCCTCGTGACGCAGATGCAGCTCCACCGGCACGTTACGGCACACGGCAAGCTCGAGCTGGCGCGCCATGCAGTCAATCTGCACGTTATGGGGTGCCGGCGCGATATCGTCGTCATAGTCCATGTGGTAGTCCAGGCCGATTTCGCCAATACCGGCGCATAAGGGGTCATCGAGTGCGGCAACGACCTGTGCGTGAACGTCGTCGGTATAGTCCGGCGCGCCATACGGATGCACGCCGGCAAGATACTTGATCTGCGGGATATCCTGCATCGGCAGAATTTCGCGCACGAGCCAGTCGCTATAGTCCGTCACGCTGCGCTTGTCGGCGATGGGGTCGAGCATCGTCACCAACAGGTCGACGCCCGCGGCTTTGGCACGCAGGAGCGTCTCGGGCACATCCTTGCCCCAGAACGAAAGCAGATGTGCATGCGTGTCGGCAAGCGGCGCCAAGGGCACGGGACAAGCAACCGTCTTCTTTTTCTTGGTAAACGTCACGCGTTCGGCATTAAGCGTCATGGATTAGCTCCTGGGCCAGGCGGACAAAGTCGGCAACATCAAGCGTTTCGGCGCGCGTGGTGGATGCGATACCGCAAGCCTCAAAGGCGGCATCGAGCACGTCCTTGGCAAAGCCGTTGGCGCTCATGGAATTGCGGATGGTCTTGCGACGCTGAGCAAATGCAGCATCAATCACGTGGGCCACAAATTCGCAATCGAGTCCTTCGGGCACCACGCCGTCAACACGGTCGATACGCACGACGGCCGAGTCCACGTGCGGCGCCGGCATAAAGCAACGCGGCGGCACCTCAAAGCGACCCGTCACCTGCGCATACAGGCCGAGCTTTGCCGTATAGCCGCCATAGGTCTTGTTACCCGGCACTGCGGCAATGCGATCGGCAACCTCCTTTTGAACCATGACGACGGCGCGCTTGAGCGCGGGCATCGTCTGGAAGAACTGCAGGATGATCGTCGCCGCCACGTTATAGGGCAAGTTCGCGACAAATACCGTGGGCTCGCCGCCGGCAGCCTGCTCAATCTGCTCCGGGCCCACCTTAAGCGCGTCGCCCATGATAAAGCGGAAGTTGGCATAGTCGGCGGCGTGGGCGTCGAGCACCGGTTCGAGCTCAGGATCGGCCTCAATGGACGTAACGCACGCCGCTTCCTGCAGCAACGCAAGTGTCAACGTACCGCAACCCGGACCCACCTCGAGTACGCGCTCGTCACCTGCAAGCTCGGCAAGCTCGCAGATACGCTCGATCACATGATTGTCGATTAGAAAGTTCTGGCCCAGGCGATGCTTGGTCGCAAGGCCAAACTCCTCTAGCAGCTCCCTGGTGGCCGTGGGGTTTGCCAAAGGCGAAGTTGTCATGGTTGCCTCCTTAGCATGATGGCGGCGTCTTGAAACAAAAGGGCATGGACCGTGGCGGCCATGCCCTTACAGCTAAACAGCAAATTGCCGATATGGCGCTCGCGCGGTCTCTACGCCAGACGCGGGAACAGCGGATCGCCCTTCTCGACGGGCTGACCACCAGCAAGCAGGCCCCAAGCGCAAATGCCCTTGAGGTCGTCGCTCGCGGCCTCGTCCTCGCAGGACAGGCGGCGCAGAGCCTCGGCAGAAGTCTGGGGCATGAGCGGCATCAGCAGGTGAGCGGCAATGCGGATGGCCTCGAGCAGGTTGTAGATCACAAACGCCAGCTCGTCAGCCTTGGCCTCGTCCTTGGCAAGTGCCCAAGGCTCGGAGTCCTCGATGTAGTGGTTGGCGGCGTGGATGAGCTCCATGACCTCGTCCTTGGCTCCACCGTAATCGAGCACGTCCATCTTGGCCATGTAGCGCTCGACCAAACCGTCGGCAATCTTTGCCAGCGGGTTGTCGAACGCATCGAACGATGCGGGCTTGGCGGGCGCGCAACCGTCAAAGTACTTGCCGCTCATGTTGAGCGAACGCGAGATGAGGTTGCCCCAGCTGTTGGCCAGGTCGGCGTTGTAGACCTGCTCCATGCGATCGAAGCTGATGGCGCCGTCGGTGCCGGGAACGACGTCGGTCATGAAGTAGTAGCGATAGCCCTCGACGCCCAGCATGTCGATAACGTCCTGCGGAGCGATGGCGTTGCCGCGGCTCTTGGACATCTTCTCGGCCTTGCCAGTCTCGGCATTGCGCACGGTCAGGAAGCCGTGGGCAAAGACGTGCTCGGGCAGGGCCTCGCCGATGGCCATGAGCATGGCGGGCCAAATGACGCAGTGGAAACGGATGATGTCCTTACCCACGATGTGGAACTGCGCGGGCCAGCGATAGGCCAGCTCGGCACGTGCCTCGTCGGTGTCGACACCGTAGCCGACGGCCGTCATGTAGTTGAGCAGCGCATCGAACCACACGTACGTCACGTGGCCCTCATCAAACGGGACCTGAATGCCCCAGTCAAAGCTCGTGCGGCTCACGGAGAGGTCGTTGAGGCCGCCCTCGACAAAGCTGCGCACCTCGTTCATACGGAACGCGGGCTCGACAAAGTCGGGGTGCTCGTCATAGAGCTTGAGCAGCTTGTCCTGGAAAGCGGAAAGCTTAAAGAAGTAGGACTCCTCCTGTACGCGCTCGAGCGGACGGTGGCAGTCGGGGCACAGGTGCTGGCCGACGCTGCCGTACTCCTCGTCACCCTTCTGGACCTGCGTGTCGGTGAAGTAGGTCTCGTCAGGCACGCAATACCAACCGTCGTAGCTGCCCTTATACAGGTAGCCGGACTCCTTCATGCGCTCCCACAGGTACTGCACGGCATGATGCTGGC
>USMA01000164.1 GCA_900555765.1 uncultured Collinsella sp. | reverse complement strand
ATCTTTGTCATGACCGAGTACCGCGCGCTGCACCAGGACATCCGTCCGCTGCGCGTGCTCATCCTCAACCTCATGCCCACCAAGATTGCCACCGAGACGCAGATCATGCGCAAGCTCTCCAACACGCCGTTGCAGGTGGAGGTAGACCTGCTGCGCACCAAAACGCACGAGGCCACGCACGTGAGCGCCGGTCACCTGGAGACGTTCTACCGCACGTTCGACGACATCCGCGACATCCACTACGACGGCCTGATCATCACGGGCGCGCCGGTGGAACAGATGCCGTTCGAGGAGGTCGACTACTGGCCCGAGCTCTGCCAGATCATGGATTGGTCCACCACACACGTACACTCTACGCTGCACATTTGTTGGGGCGCGCAGGCGGGGCTCTACCATCATTACGGTATCCAGAAGTACGACCTGCCGGCAAAGGCGAGCGGCGTGATCGAGCATTATCTGGTGAAGCCGCAAAGCCCGCAGGTCCGCGGCTTTGACGACCGTATCTATGCCGTGCATTCGCGCAACACCGATGTGCGCCGCGAGGACGTGGAGGCCGAGCCGCAGCTTGAGGTTGTGGCCGTGTCTGACGAGGTTGGCCTGTACATCGTCAAGTCGACCGACAGCCGTCGCTTCTTTGTATTTGGCCACCCCGAGTACGATACCGACACGTTGCGCCTGGAGTACGAGCGCGACGTGAAGCGCGGGCTCAACCCGGAGGTGCCGGCGCATTACTTCCCGGGCGACGACCCCACCGCCGAGCCGCGCAACGTCTGGCGCAGCCAGGCTCAGCTGTTCTACACCAACTGGCTCAACTACTACGTCTACCAGACCACGCCCTACGACCTGGCCCGCGCCGGCGAGGAGCACTAGGCCGCCGGGAGGTGCACCAGCCGTTAGGCGCTGATGATGTGGGGTAGCGGCAGGTCGTGGGCGTCGGTGGGAACGTGGTCGACACGCTGCTCGTCAAAGGCGATGCCGATAATTTGGCATGCGGGCGAGAGCATAGGCAGGTAGCGGTCGTAACAACCGCCGCCGTAGCCCAGGCGCGCGCCGGTTTGGTCGAAGGCCACGAGCGGCACGACGATCATGTCGAGAGCTTCGGCAGGCACGATGGGGAAGCGGTCGCTGTCGATGTCCGTGGCCGCGAAGGCCCGCGTGGGGTGGGCGATAAACGGAGCCGCGGACGCATCGTCGGCGGCAACTGCCCGCATGCACATGCGCTGGCCACAAGCTGCGGCATCAATTGCCGAGAGCATGCACGGATAGGCTACGCGCCAGCCACGTTTGGCGGCCGCAGCGGCAAACGCGGCTGGGTCGACCTCGGAACCCATCGCGGCATAGATGGCAACGGTGCGCGGCGCTGCGGCATCCGAGCGGCCCAGCAGCTCAACCAGCCGCGCACAGATATCAGCAGACTTCGCCGCCTGTAAGTCCAAATCAAGAGCATCGCGCCGAGCAATCACCGCCCGTCGCAACTCAGCCTTGTCCATCCCGGCCCTCTCTCCCAAACCTACCAAAAAGGGACAGGTTTATTTTGGCAGGTTTTATCTGGGCAAACGTCGAGACCGCCACAAAGGTGCCCTTTGTGGCGGTCTCGACTCGACGTTGGCTTCACAGCGCCGCAGCGATTGCTTCAGTCACAAACTTATTGAGCGACTCACCCTTCTTTGCCGCTGCCAGTGCCGCCTGTTTGTGAAGCTCGGAACCCGTTCTTACGTTGAACGAGCCCTTAAAAGCCCGCTCGGGTTCCTTGCCCTTTTCGGCGCAAAATTCAAGGTAATCGTCGACGGCGTCGTGGAAACATTGCTCCACTTCTTTGGCCGTGGAACCTTCAAATACGATTGCGTCCCTAATGCCGGCGACCATACCTGTTAGCACATGCTGTTCGGCATCGAACTCGACCGGGGCGAAATAACCCTTGTATGCCAAAACGTTACTCATGACTACCTCCGACATCTTGCAGAAAGCGAACGATGTTTCGAATGGTTCCCGCTGTCAATTCGTCAGATGGATGAGGTGCGTGCATTACGAACATCCTGCCATCTGATGGCCTGTAGAAGCGAACGCGCGATCCGGATGTCTTGCCTTTGCTGTCCATTTCAAAGCCATACGAAGCCATGACTTTTAAAAAATCCGCATAACGATACGTCGAAGGGCAGCTAAACAGTTGGGCGATGAGTTTATCGGATCGAGTCATCCCGCCTCACATTCTGCAACTATATTCTAGTTGCAATTTCAGTTCGATGCAAGCACTTCTACTATAGAACAAGTGTTCGAATCACCACTGAAAAAGGGGACAGGCACCTTTGTGGTGGTCTGTGCTGTGGAGTGGGCGTCTGCGGCAGTTCGTCTCGATCTGTAACAGAAACTCGGCAAAATTGGACCTAGTTGTTACAGATTGAGACAAAGAGCTGGTGCCGTTCGGGAACGTCTCGACCTGTAACATCTGGAGCCGATATTGCCGTCTAGATGTTACAGATTAAGACAAACCGCCGCGGTGGACTGCGGCACCCCGCCCAAGCCGCAGAAAAAAGGTAGATTTTCGGGCATGTCCCAAAAATCTACCTTGGTGCCTTAGCCCAGCAGGTCGACTACGGTGAAGCCGGCGCTGCTCTTGGCGATGACGTCGCGGCCGCCAAAGACGCAGGTGGGCGACTCGGCTGCGATGCGCGTCACGTCGGCGCCGAGCGAGCGCAGCTCGCCGGGCGTGGCGGCGAGCATCTGGGCGCGGCGCTCCTCGCGCGCATGTGGATCGAGCCCGGCCAGGTAGGTCGTGTTGCGGCGCTTGGTGAGCGCGTACGGCTTCACCGGCGCGTCCATGCCGCTCACGCAGCTCACGATAAAGCCCTCAAAGGCGGCCTCGTCGGGCTCAAAGCTGCCGAGCCATTCGCCTGCGCGCGCCACGCGCTCAATCGAGGGGTCGATTGCCGGGTCGCGGTAGGTGTAGAACGCCGTCTGACGCTCGCCGGCCGCGCGGAATCCGCAGCCGTACGCACCGCCCTTCACGCGGATCTCGTTCCACAGGTAGTCGTAGGAGAGTGCGTTGGCGGCAACCGCCCAGGCGCCCGTCACGTCAATGCCCAGGCGACGCGGGTCGCACGCGCTTGCCGCAAAGCAGATGTCGCTGGGGATGACAAAAGCCTCGTGGCGGTCGCACGGCTGCGGCACCACGAGCGCGTCGCGGCCGGCATCGGCGCCGTCGCCAGCTCCCAGTTCCAAGTCGCCCGCGGCGGCCCAGTACGCGTTAAAGTCCTCATCGCTGCCGGTAAAGCTCGCCAGGCAGCCGTCGGCCACAAAGATGCGGCCTGCCAGCTCGGCAAGCTTGGCACGCAGGCCGTCCAGGCGCTCGTCAAAGTGGTCGAGCAAATCGCGCAGGAACAGGTAGAAGTCTACGCCCGAGAGCTGCTCACGCACCACGGCCGAAGGCGAGCTGTAGCTCATCGCGCGACCGAGCGCCGCCGAGTGGCCGTTGTTGATAAAGCCCTGCTCAAGCCCAATACGAATCTGCGTGAGCACGTCGCGCACGCGGTCGGCGTCGGCATCTGCCAAAAGCGTGCTCGACCATACCTCGCGCGGCAGGCTCGCCAGCGCATCGATCTTCTCGGACAGGGCGCCGGCGCTCACCAGCAGGTAGGGGCGTACGCCGTCCACTTCGGGCTGCGTCATGACTTCGGTCGTAAAGCTCAAAAAGCCGAGCTTGCCAGCGAGCAAGTTGTCGAGTTCCTCGGCCGAGTGCTCGCGCGTGGGCAGCTGCTTAAGCAGGCGGCAGAGCAGTGTCACATAGGGCAGGTCCTCAAAC
>USMA01000163.1 GCA_900555765.1 uncultured Collinsella sp. | reverse complement strand
AAGCCCTCCGGCTACAAGGTCACCAAGAAGGACCTGCGCAACGCGAACTGGCGCTGGCTCATGAGCGTGTGCACCTTCAACTACCAGACCCAGCAGGGCGCCTCAGTCGCCTACGCCCTCTCGCCGGTCCTGAGGAAGATCTACACGAACGACGAGGACTATAAGCAAGCGCTCAACAACCACTTCCGCTACTACAACACCCAGCCTTGGCTCGCCGCCATCATCCTTGGCGCCTGCGTGGCCATGGAGGAACGCGACGGCCTAGCGGCGGCGGACGCCGTCCAAGACCTGAAGATCGGCACCATGGGACCGCTCGCCGGCGTCGGCGACTCCCTGCTCATGACCATGATCCCGACCATCATGGGCTCCATCGCCGCCTACATGGCCATCGAGGGCAACCCCGTGGGAGCCGGCATCTGGTTCGCGCTCATCCTGGCCATCTTCTGGGTCCGCATGCACGCCCTCGAGTTCGGCTACAAGCAGGGCGTGAAGCTCGTCACCGACTTCAGCGAGAAGCTTCCCAACCTCACTGCCGCCGCCTCCGTGCTCGGCCTCACCGTGGTCGGCTGCCTCATCGCCTCGGTCATCGGCGTCACCTGCCCGATTAGCTTCAGCTTCGGCGACGTCTCGATGGAGATTCAGCCGCTGCTCGACAAGATCCTGCCTGCCATGATCCCCGCCGCCATCACGGGAAGCGCGTATTACCTTCTTACCAAGAAGAACGCGAGCATGACGGTCCTCATCCTCGTGGTGATCGTCCTCGCGATGGTCGCCTCCGCCGCCGGCATCCTCGCCTAGCTTCGACCCAAGAGATTGGTGAATCAATGAGAAAGATAGTTGTGGCGAGCCATTCCCTTCTCGCCCAGGGCTTCAAGGACACCCTCGAGTTTCTTACGGGTAAGAGCGACGCCGTCAACGCCGTGTGCGCCTACGTGAACGACAACGGCGAGGGGCTCGACGCGGCGGTCGAGGCGGCGCTTTCGGGCACTGACGAGGTCGTCGTCCTTACCGACGCGCTCGGCGGCAGCGTGAACCAGCGCTTCTCCCGCTTCGCCTCCGACCGGATCCACGTGATCGCGGGTGTCAACCTCCCGCTCGCCATGACGGTCGCGCTCGCGCGCCCCGACGAGAAACTCGACTTCGACGCCCTCGTCGACGAGGCGCGCCAGCAGATCGTCTACGTGAACGGTGCCAGTTCCGCCGAGTGCGAAGACGACGAATAGAGGAGGTCGACGATGAGAGAGTTCCTTAAAGATGTGTGGATGCACGGCGGTGAGGAAAGCCGCGCCATCACCCCCGAGAACATCACGGGCGAGAAGGGCCGTGCCGCCATGTCGGCCAGCCACCTCGGCGTCGGCCGCAAGGGCGCGTGCTGCGTGCCCCTTGAGTCCGGCGAGACCATCACGCTCGCGGACCTCGAGGGCCCCGGCATCATCCGCCACATCTGGATGACCGTCCCCGACAAGACCGCCGCCGGCAGCTTCGTCATGCGCGACCTCGTGCTGCGCTTCTACTGGGACGACGAGGAGACCCCCTCGGTCGAGTGCCCTGTCGGCGACTTCTTCTGCAACGGCTTCGGTGAGCGCGCCATCGTCAACTCGATGCCCATCTGCGTGAACCCGACGGGCGGCATGAACTGCTACTTCGAGATGCCTTTCAGGAAGCACGCCAAGGTCACGCTTACGAGCGAGCACCCCGGGTTCATTAAGTACATCTTCTACACGTTCAACTACGCGCTCACCGCCGTGCCGGACGACGCCATGTACTTCCACGCCCGTTTTAACCGCGAGCGCAGCACCCGCAGGGGCGTCGACTACACCGTGCTCGACGGCGTGCGCGGTAAGGGCTACTACGTCGGCACCTACATGGCCCTGTGCGCCCTGGAGCGCTATTGGTGGGGCGAGGGCGAGATGAAGTTCTTCCTCGCCGGCGACGAGGAGTTCCCAACGGTCACCTCGACGGGCGCCGAGGACTACTTCGGCGGTGCCTGGGACTTCCTCGACAGGCCGCCCCACGCGCTGCCCGGGGCGCAGTGCTTCAACACGCTGTTCGCCGGCTACCCGTACCGCTCGACGCGCGACGCCACGCGCGACCGCTTCAGCGCGGGCAAGCCGAACCCGAACCCGATGCTCGCGACCAACGACGACGCGCTGCCCAGGCACGGCCTCTACAGGTGGCACCTTCCCGACCCGATCTCGTTCAAGGAGGACCTGCGCGTGACGTTCCAGGACCTCGGCAACGACGACATCAAGCTCTACGAGCGCGAGGCCGACATCTCCACCGTCGCCTACTGGTACCAACGCGAGCCGCACGCCGTGCTCGCCCCGTTTGCCGCAAGGCAGGACCGCGTGCCCAGGTAGGGTCGCCTCGAAACAAGCCAACGTTATGGGCGCCCGCGGTTGACCATGACTGCGGGCGTCCCTTTGTAAGGAGGATCACATGAGCGAAAAGCAAATGAGGCTCGGCGCCCTCGAGGCCGGCGGGACCAAGATGGTCTGTGCCGTGGTGTCCGGCGACGGCGAGGTTCTCGACCGTATGGAGACCCCGACGCTTATGCCCGCCGAGACCGTCCCGCAAATGGTCGAGTGGTTCACCGCCCGCGATGTGGACGCGTTGGGCATCGGCGCCTTCGGCCCGACCTGCGTCGACCCCAACGATGAGCGCTACGGTTCCATCCTCCAGACGCCCAAGCTCGCGTGGCGAGGCTATGGTCTTCGCGCCGCGTTCGCCGACGCCCTCGGGATTCCGGTGGCCTACGACACGGACGTGAACGTTGCCTGCCTCGGCGAAGTAGTCTTCGGCTGCTGCAAGGGGCTCGAGGACGCCGTCTACGTGACCATCGGCACCGGCGTGGGCGCGGGCGTCATGTGCGCGGGCAGGCTCCTTCACGGCATGCTGCACCCCGAGGCCGGCCACATGCTGGTAAGGACCCGTCCCACCGAGGAGGGACGCTGCGTCTGCCCGAGCCACGCGAGCTGTCTCGAGGGCCTCGCCTCCGGCCCCGCCATCGCCGCGCGCTGGGGAAAGCCCGCGGCCGAGCTCGCGGACAACGCTGAGGTGTGGGCGCTCGAGGGGGATTATCTGGGGCAGATGTGCGCGAACCTCGTGCTCATGTACTCGCCTCGCCGTATCGTCCTCGGCGGCGGCGTGATGCACCAGGAGCAGCTCTACGGCATCGTCCGCAAGAAGACCCTCGAATATCTGGGTGGCTACATCCAGACCGCCGAGCTTAAGGACATAGAGAGCTACATCTGCGCCCCGGGCTGCGGCGGCGACCAAGGAATCCTTGGCGCGGCCGAGCTGGCAAGAAGGGCGCTCGCGTAACTTGCGCTCTCTCCGCCATACAACACGTTAAGAAAAGACGAGCACTTCTTGCCAATTGAGCGGCAAGAAGTGCTCGTCTTTTGCATTTTTGTCTCTTAAAATCTTATTTTCACGATTTGCATTTTCATCCCGTTGTCACCGACCCTTGCGAGAAACCGGAAAAAGCCGCTGACGGAAGGGTCTCTCAAATCGATGTAACCCAGCATATAGCCGCGACTTGTGACCTGCAGACGGCTGTCCCACGTGCCGATTTCCTTGGCGGCATCCGAAACCGCAAAATATGCCCCCACATCCTTGATTTTTGCAGTCTTAAGCCATGTTTTTGCGATCATCTTTACTGCCGTCCGATTGGCAGCATCAAAGACCAGCACACCGTCGGGAAAAGCGTCCGCCATTCCCCGCACCAGTTCCCGGACCTGCTGGGTCAGAAAGTAATAGAACACCCCGGAGGCAAAGAACACCGCCCCGCCGGAGGCATCGATTTTGCCAA
>USMA01000162.1 GCA_900555765.1 uncultured Collinsella sp. | reverse complement strand
GCTCCTCGCAACCCTGTTCAACCAACGCGTCGATCGCCGGCGCGGTACGACGGCACTGCCATACGATGGCGTTATAGATGGGCTGGCCGCTCACGCGGTCCCAGACCACCGTGGTCTCGCGCTGGTTGGAGATGCCGATGGCGGCGATGCGGTCAGAATGGATGCCGCTCTTAAACTGAACCTCCATCATGACGGCAATCTGGCTGGCAAGGACCGTCATGGGGTCTTGCTCTACCCAACCGGGACGCGGAAAACTCGTTTTGACGCTGCGACGTGCCTGCGCGACGATGCATCCGTACTCGTCGACGATGGTCGCAAGTACCGAGGTGGTGCCGCAGTCGAGCGCCATGATGTAGGAACCGCCAAAGTCAAACGAGGCATCTTCCATGCCCAGGCTGCCCAGATTCAACGACATCGCTTACACCTTTCTATTGCATCGGGTCGGACAGGACCCGCTCGATCTCTGATGCGGGAAGTGCGCCTTGGCGCAGGATCTGGAGCCCGCCGTGCTGGAACGACACGATGGTCGAGGCGTCGCGACACGGGGTCTCACCGGCGTCGACGGCAACATCGACCCCCTCCAGGATGCGACCCTCGACGGCGGCAAAGCTTGCCGGCGAAGGCGCGCCGTGTGTGTTGGCGCTCGTGCAGGCAAGGGGACTGCCGCAGGCGCGGATGAGCGCTTGGACCACGGGAGAGGCCGAAGCGCGCAGGGCCACGGTGTCGTCGGCAGCGCGCATAAAGGTCGGCACGCAGGGGGCTGCCTTGACCACGATAGTCAGGGCTCCCGGCCAGCATCGTCGCGCGAGTACGCGGGCATCTTCCGGGATATCCACGCCATAGCGGTCGAGTGCTTCGACGCCATCGACCAGCCAAGCGACGGTTTGCGTGAGCTCACGTTGCTTGAGAGTGAAGATACGGCGATAGCCGGTGCCGAGCGCAGGAACTGCGGCGCCATTGACGGCAGCCTGCGCATCGCGCGGCCACGATGGGAATTCGCTTGTATCTTGGGGCACGGCGTCCGAGAAGGCGTTGACTGCCACGGCGACACCGTAGACGGTCTCGGTCGGAATCAAGGCCAGGCCGCCGCGGCCGAGCACCTCGGCCGTGCGCTCGACGGCAAGCCGATGCGGCTCGCGCGTTCCCTCGTATACCCGATAGACCGTCTGCATGTGTATGCCAGCCCCTTACGCTCCGGTGCAAGTTTGTTTACTGTGGGGCATTCTCGCACGAAACATTCAACCTATTTGCCCAGAGCGCTTGTTGGTTTGGTGAGCGGCTCTAGTAGTCGGTGAAAGTAAGGGGGTTAATTGAAGATTTTTAGCGCGCAAGCGTAACGGTACGATCGGGAAACTCGATGCTTGCAACCAGTTTTCCGCCGAGGCTCTCTGCGTACCTGCTCAGCGTGTCGAGCCTCATCGAACCCAACTCCCCACGCTCGAGCTCGGATACACGTTTTTGAGAAACGCCCATCGACTGGGCGACCGACGCCTGTGTTAGATCTTTTAACCTGCGAATCTGAGCAAGCTTATAGGCTTCGATACGATCGCGAGTCCTCTCCTGCTCGGCGGTAATGGAGTCGCGTGTTATCCCGCGAGATTCCATATACTCATGCAGTTCCATCTCGATCGAGCCTCCTTACGTGGCGACGGTATATTTGCTCGGCCCTTGGAATGTTGATCGCATACCAACCGTTCCATTTTGCCCTTGACGATCCCGCTCGCGACTTATCACCCGCCAATAGCAATACCGCCTGGCGCTTGGGGTCAAAGGCGAAGAGGATGCGAATCACCTGCCCACCACACGACGTCACTCTCAGCTCCTTTAAATGATGAAGCTTCGAGCCCTTTACGCGGTCAACCAGCGGACGACCAAGGCTGGGACCTTCCTTCTCGAGCACCAAAAGGTCTGCATAAATCTGCTTCAGCGTAGCTTCATCCTGCTCATCAAGCCAAGGTTCAATGTAATCAAGCACGATACGGTACCGATACAGCTGATTTGACATACCTTTCTCCTTCTATAGTAGAAGTTTTACGGTATATTGCAAGGACAAATTTGCGCAAATGTCTATTTGTTCAGCTTAAATACGCTGTTTGGGCTCGGTGACGATGGCTCGGACGATGCGGGGGCGATCGGTGAGGTCGTGGACGATGCGCACGTCCGAAAGGCCTGCCTGGCGACAGAGCTCGGCCGCGGCGTCGAGGGCACCCTCGTAGAGCTCGCAGGCAAACAGGCCGCCGGCGCGCAGCATGTAAGGCGCCGCGTTGAGCAGGCGGCGGAAGATATCGAGGCCGTCGGCACCGCCCTCGAGCGCCAGGTCGGGCTCAAAGTCCTTGACCTCGTGCGGCAGCGAGCGCATGACGCCGGTCGGGATGTAGGGCGGGTTGGAAACGAGCACGTCGAAGGTGCCCCACTCGTCGTGGGGAATGGAGCTCACCAGGTTGGTGAGGCTGAAGGCGACCTCATCTGCCGTGAGGCCGAGCGCGTCGCGGTTTTTGGTGGCCAGATCGATGGCGCGCGGCTCGATATCGGTGGCGGTGCAGGTAACGTGGCCGCGGCGCTCCCAGGCAAGGGAGAGCGAAATGCAGCCCGTGCCGCAGCCGACCTCGAGAACGCGGGCAGTGCAGGGCTCGGTTGGGGCAGGCGCAGCGGCATCCTGAGCTGAAGTCGTCTCCTGGCCGGCACCCTCGATGGCGATGCCGTATTCGTCGAGCTCGGCCTCGGCGGCTTCCGCGGCTTCGGCTTCTGCTGCCTGCGCGGCGGCTTCCTCGGCCTCGCGGTCGGCCAGTTCCTCGGCATAGGCACGGCTACCCAGTACGTCGCCGCCTAGCGCCGCCTCATCGGCAGCCGTCAGGTTAGCGGCGCGGCGCTCGGCGGTCGCCCGTTCGTCTGCCAGCGCGGCCTCGGCCTTGCGTGCCTCCTCGACCTCATCGTTCCAAGGCAGCTCAACACGCTGACGGGCGGCAGCCTCGGGGCTCAGCACCTCGGCATCCAGATAATTGAGGACTTCCTCGACGAGCATCTCGGTCTCGGGACGCGGAATGAGCACGCCGGGGGCGCACGCGACGTCAATCATGCGAAACTGCGTGCTGCCGGTGATGTACTGTAGCGGTTCACCTTTAGCGCGACGAACAACGGCCGCGTGCATGGTCTCGAGCTGGGCCGCGTTAAGCGTCTCGTCCATGCGCATATATAGGTCGATGCGTGCCAAACCCGTGGCAGCGCAGAGCAGCCACTCGGCAGAAAGACGGGGGTGCTCCTCGCCGCGCTCGGCCAGGTACTCCTTGGTCCACTCGAGACAACGCTTGATGGTCCAAATCTCGTTTGCCATGGGGCCCTCCCCTCTTAAGCGCCGGGCGGCGCGCGAATGTCGGAGCAGATTGTACGCGAGGCCAGCGCTTGGCAAGGGACGATTGAAGGCAATTATCGAGAATCAGCCCAGAATTTTGCTTGGAACCCATCTGAAGTGCCCATTCGTCGACGTCTAAATCTGCATCCGTCAAGCTTTTGGCAAGGTTGACCCAAAACTGACCAATATCTAACCAAGAACTTGCCACATCGCTTGACGCGCGACGCATCAAAAATCGCCCCGCGACTTCTTGAACGATTTTTCGAGCAATATTTTCAATTGCAGATGCATACCGTTAATTGCTTTAAGCAGGTAAGCAGCTCAAAGGCCATCAAGACGGATTGAATAACATCTCAAAGCAATGTGCCCAACCTAGTCGTTTAAGAACGTCCCCAATGACTACATCTAAGGCGCCGCAGGTAGAGGACGGCCAGCGAGCGACGTCCAGAGCGAACAAGTTGGCATGAAAAAGGCAC
>USMA01000161.1 GCA_900555765.1 uncultured Collinsella sp. | reverse complement strand
ATATAGCCCTCAGCGAGTAACTGGCTATATGCATTCTCGATAGTAATGACACTGATTCCCAGATGACTGGCAAAGGCGCGCTTAGACGGCAGATGCTCCCCCGCCGCAATACAGCCAGCAACAATATCATCTCGAATTTGCTGGTAAATATACTCATAGAGCGATGCCTCGCCGCGTTTTTCCAAATTGTAGTCAAGCATGAGCCTATCACCTGACCTTATTAAGTCATTCAATCTGGTATTAATCTGACCTTGTCATTATCTCGAAAACTGAGTATTTCGCCATACCCAGCTCCCCGATAGGATGTTCCGTCAAGCAATGCACATGCCAACCAAGGGAGCAACCATGGCAGAACAGACCAGCAAGGCCGATCGCGTCAAACTCAATCGCGAACTCGCGCAGATGCTCAAGGGCGGCGTTATCATGGACGTCACCACACCCGAGCAGGCGCGCATCGCCGAGGAGGCAGGCGCCTGCGCCGTCATGGCACTCGAACGCATCCCGGCCGACATCCGCGCCGCAGGCGGCGTCTCGCGCATGAGCGACCCCAAGATGATCAAGGGCATCCAAGAGGCCGTTTCCATCCCTGTTATGGCCAAGTGCCGCATCGGTCACATTGTCGAGGCACAGGTCCTGCAGGCCATCGAGATCGATTACATCGACGAGTCCGAGGTTCTCTCCCCTGCCGATGACGTCTATCACATCGACAAGACCCAGTTTGACGTGCCGTTTGTCTGCGGCGCCCGCGATTTGGGCGCGGCGCTCCGCCGCGCCCCCGACGGCGCCACGACCATCCGCACCAACCGCGAGCCGCGCACGGGCGACGTCGCGCAGCCCGTGCGCCACACGCGCAAGACCCAAAAGCAGATCCGCGACGTTGTTGCCCTTCGCGATGACGAGCTCTTTGAGACAGCCAAGCAACTGCAGGTTCCGGTCGAGCTGGTGCGCGAGGTCCATGCCACGGGAAAGCTTCCCGTCGTGAACTTTGCCGCCGGCGGCGTAGCGACCCCCGCCGACGCCGCGCTGATGATGCAGCTGGGCGCCGAAGGCGTCTTTGTCGGCTCGGGCATCTTTAAGAGCGGCGACCCCGCCAAGCGTGCCGCCGCCATCGTCAAGGCCGTGGCAAACTTCACCGATGCCAAACTCATCGCCGAGCTTTCGGAGGACCTGGGCGAGGCCATGGTGGGCATCAACGCCGACGAGATCGAGATTATCATGGAGGAGCGCGGGCGCTAGTCCAGCAGAAGGGATCGCACATGAGCGATTATGCAGACCAAACGGTCGCCGTGCTGGCGGTCCAAGGCGCTTTTGCCGAGCACGAGACAAGGCTATCCGAGCTGGGCGCACGTTGTATTGAGCTGAGGCAGGCGGCTGATTTGAAGCAGGACTTTGACCGTCTGGTACTTCCCGGCGGCGAGTCTACCGTTCAAGGGAAGCTGCTTGATGAGTTGGGCATGCTCGAGGAGCTTCGTGCCCGTATCGCTGAAGGCATGCCCGTCCTGGGCACCTGCGCCGGCCTGATTCTACTGGCTCACGACCTTGCCACCCACGACGATAAGGGCACGCCGCGTTTGGCAACCATGGATGTACTTGTCGAGCGCAATGCCTACGGCAGGCAGCTCGGCAGCTTTCGAACCAAGGGGCAGGTAGCCGGCATCGACGGTGAAGTGCCATTAACATTTATCCGTGCGCCCCGCATTGTCGAGGTGCACGGCAATGCCAAGGCCCTGGCCGAAGTCGACGGCCGCATCGTCGCCGCCCGTCAAGACAATCAGCTCGGTGTCACCTTCCACCCCGAGCTCGACGACGACACGCACCTCCACGAGCTTTTCCTCCAAATGTAAGCAGAAAACAAACGAGCGTGGATTTTCGGACGCATAGCAAATGAGAGTGGATAATCTCCCACTTTGAGCTTGAATGCAGGCTCAAACCGGGAGATTATCCACTCTCATAGTCATCAAGGCCCGCAAGCTCTTATTCGGCCGCCTCGCGCAGGGCCGACATCGTTGCCGCATATTGCTGCTGCAACGCATGCATTCCCTCGCGAGCGCCGTCAACGGCATCGGCGCCGCGCAACGCCTCGGTCACCACGACCGCCGGCTCGTACAGATTATCGAATCCCAGGTTCTGGCTCACGCCCTTGAGCGTGTGCGCTGCCATAAACGCACCTTCGGCGTCTCCTGCCGCCATGGCAGCCTCCAGCTTGTCCATGCTCTCGTCATCCAAAAACTTGAGGGCAAAGCGGGCAAGCATTTCCTCGCCCATCAGCCGAGCGCACGCATCGTCATAATTAGCGCCGATCTTCTCATACGCCTCACGCATGGAAATCATGGATTAAAAACTCCTTTGGTCAAACTAAATCGTGGGAAACGCGACGACGTCGGCGGGGCGTGCCAACGTCTCGGCAATTTGGTCTTGCACCTCGAGCAGGCAATCGAGCAGCAGCGGGTTAAAGGTGCCGCACTTACCGTCCAGGATCATCTGGATTGCCTCCTCGTGCGGGATAGCGTCCTTGTACACGCGCACACTCGTCAGTGCATCGTACACGTCGGCCACCGAAACCACCTGCGCGGCGATGGGGATATCGTCGCCCTTGAGGCCATCGGGATAACCCTTGCCGTCCCAGCGCTCGTGATGCCAACGCGCAATCTGGTACGCATATTCCATAAGCGCATTGCCGGCGTGATGGCTACCCAGCTCAAGCAGCATATCGGCGCCGATCGTGGTATGCGTCTTCATGATCTCGAACTCCTCGGGCGTAAGGCGTCCGGGCTTGTTGAGAATCGCATCGTCAATCGACATCTTGCCGATATCGTGCAGCGCCGAAGCCAGGGCGATCGTGGAGCGTTCCTCATTGTCGAGGAAGATCGTGCCGCTACGCTGGACCAGACAGCCAAGCAGCAGCTCGGTCAGCTTCTCGATGTTCGTAACGTGCCTGCCGCTCTCGCCGTTGCGAAGCTCCATGACGCCAGCCATGATGTCGATGAGCATGCGACTGTTCTTGACGCGCTCGTTGTACTGCTGGGACAGCAGGCTCGTCAGGCGGCGCTGTTTGGCGTACAGGCGGATGGTGTTGTTTACGCGGCGGCGCACGATACGGGAGTCAAACGGGCGGTTGATATAGTCTGAGGCGCCCAGCTCGTACGCGCGCAGAACCATATCATCGGAATCTTCACTCGAAATCATCATGACAGGCAGATTGTCGATGCCCGATCGGCGCGACAGATCGGCCAGCACCTCAAAGCCGCTTATGCCCGGCATGACAATATCCAGCAGCACGAGCGACAACTCATCGCCATAGCGGTCGACCATGTCGAGTGCCGTACGACCGTTGTCGGCCTCGAGGATGCAATACTCGTCCTTGAGCATCTCGTTGAGAATGACTCGGTACATCACGGAGTCATCGCCAATAAGCACCAAAAGCTTATCGCTTAGGAAAGCCTCGATGGAATCGGCGTCGGTCACGACCGTACCGGCTTTTGCCTTAGCGCGGCTCAATAACTGGACAGCGCGGCCAACGCCCTCATCGACCGTCTCGCCATGAATGCGAACACCACCAACACATGCCGTCAAGCTCACGTACTCATGGCCCGGAATAATCGTGGAACGAACGGCATCGGACACCTGATGCAGGCGACGGGTGAAGTCATCGGAGGGAATATTGGGCATGACAACCACAAACTTGTCGCAGCCATAGCGCACAAGCTCGTCAGTCGAACGGATTCCGCTGCGCATGGCTGTCGCCACAGCACCGAGCGCAAGGTCGCCGGCATGACGGCCACATGTATCGTTGAAGACCCTAAAATCATCAAGGTCGATCATCGCAACGCCGGCATTCAT
>USMA01000160.1 GCA_900555765.1 uncultured Collinsella sp. | reverse complement strand
ACGATCTTGCCGGCAAGGTTCTGCTGGATATAGCCCTCAAATGTCGCGCGGCCCGCATCAAACTGGCGGCCCTTTTCGGCATCGATATGGCTGTGCGGGAACACGCCGTCAAAGGTGTCTACGGCACGCAGCGACACGGAGTCACCGATCATCAACAGGGCGTAGGAGCCATCGGGGAAGCCGTCGTTGTCCTTGTCGGTGTCGTCGGCCGCCTGCTGGTCGGTGGGCGCGGTGTTCTTGGCTTCCTTGTTCAGAACTTCGGCGCCCTCGCCGCTCAGCGCGGAGGTCTCCGGCACAAAGATCAGACCGCCCAGTGCGATAACAAGCACGATGCCGCAAGTGGCGCAGACGGTAATCTGCGCGAGCACCCAGTTGGCGGGCGTGGTTGGGCCATCGCGGTATTCGGCGACGGTGCGCCCAAAGGCGCCCTTCCTAAACGGAGTCTCGATAAAGCGATAGCAGCACTCTGCCACGGCGACCACCAGCAGCACCTGCAAAATGTACTGCCACCAGGGTGTATCGTTGATGTTGGCGACCGGGTTCATGAGCAACAGCAGCGGATAATGCCACAGGTAGATGCTGTACGCGCGCTTGCCAACCCACACGAGCGGCTCGGCGGACAGCGCGCGGGCAACCATTCCCTGGGGCTGCACACAGGCCGCGATGACCATGAGCGTGAGGATCGAGCATAGCAGCGTGCCTCCGCGATACTGGAACGCGGTGTAGCCGTTGGTGAGCGCGACCATGGCGGCAAGGCCAACCAGACCCACGACGCCCAACACATCGATGGATGCGGGCGAGGACCAACAGCGCACGAGGGCGCTCGGCTGTGCCGGGGCGGTCTCGGCTGCTTCGTCGGCTTTCTCGCCAGGCTTGCCCTCGGCGTTCTTGCCGTGCTTGGCGGCCCCGACCAGGCGATCGAGCCCCAGGCGATGAGCGAGACGTACGGGTGCCAAGTCGCGATCGGGGATAAAGGCCATCCAGGCACCCAACAGCAGCGAGAAGACGCGGGTGTCGGTGCCGTAGTACACGCGGCTGGGGTCGGCGGCAGGGTTATAGAGCACCATCATGGCGATGGCGGAAACGGCAGCCAGACCCAGAACCACGCGGCGCGTTTTGGGCTTGCTCATGTGCATGGATACCATGGCAAGCAGCAGCGGGGGCCAAACCAGGTAGAACTGTTCCTCGATGGCAAGCGACCAAAAGTGCGTGAGCGGCGAGGGGTCGCCCAGAGCATTGAAGTACGAGACGTTTTGGGCAATCTGCCACCAGTTGTTGAAGAACAGCAGCGACGGCAGGATGTCGGGGCGCATCTTGGTGAGCATCACGTGATTGAAGACGGTGCACAGCGCGCAGGTCACCACCACGACGGTCACCACGGCGGGGACCAGGCGACGGATGCGGCGGATCCAGAAGCTCTTGAGGTCGATGCGGCCGGTCTTAGCGACTTCGTTGAGCAGCAGGCGTGTGATCAGATAGCCCGAAAGCACGAAGAAAATCGTGACGCCGAGCAGACCGCCCTGCGCCCATGTGAGGTTGAGGTGATAGAGCACCACCGCGACGCCGGCAAGCGTGCGCAGGCCGTCAAGGGCAGGGATGTAGCGGGACTTGGGGCGAGCAGGCGTCTGCTCCGCGGCGGGAGTGTTGGCGCGGCCCGCGTTGTTGGCAGAAGCGCGATGGGGGCTCGCGGTGCGTCGCGGCTCGTTGGCACGGCGTTCGCCCTTCACACGTTCGTGCGGCGCCGGCTCGTTGCCCGTGCGGCGTCGACCGCGCGAGCCCGATTGCGAGAATTGTTCCATAAAACATCATCCAATGACGAGAATAATCAGCACGTATTCATTGTAGCTGCCTGCTCCTGTGAATGCTTGCTGCTGGCGCAAGCTCAAGCGCGCGTCCACATCAAAGTGAACTAAAGTTATAGGGGGTGCGAGAGTGCACAATCGATGGTCGACGGTGGGCACAAAGCCTAAAGACGAGGAGGTTTCCATGGCGGATCACAGCATCGTTGCGGAGATCGGCAGCATGACCATGGACCTTTCGGTGGCGTGCGAGCGCATGCCGCGCGCGGGCGAGACCGTCGGCGGCAGCGGTTTTATCACCAACGCCGGTGGCAAGGGCGCTAACCAGGCCGTCGCCGCCGCGCGCATGGGTGCGCGCACGTGCATGATCGGCGCGGTTGGGCGCGATACGTTTGGCGATGCGCTGGTGGCGGGACTTCAGGATGCCGGCGTGGGCGTTGAGTTTGTGGCGCGTCGCGATGACGTGGAGACCGGTACCGCGACCATCATTCGCTGCGAGGGCGACAACCGCATCATACTGTCACCGGGCGCTAACCATGCGCTTGCGGGCGCGGACGTTGCCTGCGCGTTGAGGCGTCTGGTGGCCCATGAGCTCGACGGCGACGCCAGCGAGATTGCCCCAGCTGCCGGAAGCGTCTTTATCGCCCAGGGCGAATGTGACCTTGCGGCGACGGCCGAGGCGCTTGTTTGCGCTCGCGAGCTGGGGTTCTATACGGTCTTTAATCCAGCGCCCGCCTGCGAGCTGCCTGCGGAGGTCTGGCCTGCGGTCGACCTGGTCTGTCCCAACGAGACCGAGTGCCAGGTGCTGACGGGCATTCTGCCCACGGATGATGTGAGTTGCGTCGCCGCGCTCAATGCGCTGCTCGACAAGGGCGCCGGCGCCGCGGTCATCACGCTGGGCGGTGCCGGCTCGGTTACGCTCGGCGATGGCGGTGAGCTGCTGCGCATGCCGGCACTTTCGAGTGCGGTAGTCGATACCACGGCCGCCGGCGATACGTTTATCGGCGCGTTGGCGGCGGCTCGCCTAGAGGGCTTGCCGCTCTTTGAGTGCATGGCCGCGGGCGCTCGCGCCTCGGCAGTGACGGTGTCGCGCCTGGGCGCTCAGCAATCGATTCCCACGCGCGCCGAAGTTGAACATTGGTTTGGTTAAACGATAAAGACGGAGAAGCGGAGTAGAACAATGGCAATCAAGAAGCTGATCCTTGATCTGGATATGGGAGTGGACGATGCGATGGCGCTGGCCTATGCCATCGCGAGCCCCGAGGTGGAGCTCGTGGGCATCACCACGTGCTTTGGCAACGTGCGCGTCGAGCAATCGGCGCACAATTGCCTGGCGGTGCTCGATCTGCTGGGTCGCCCCGAGGTTCCGGTGTACCTGGGTGCCGACCGTCCTCTGCAGGCGACTGAGCCCTATACGCCGCCGGCGTCCACCGCGCTCATTCACGGCAAGAACGGCATCGGCGGCGCGAGCGTGCCCGCGTCGCCCTACGAGCCGGTGGGGGCGACCTCGGCCGACGGCAACGCTGCGGTCGATTATCTGATCGATGCCGCGCGCACCTATGGTCCCGATCTGGTCTACGTAGCGACTGGCCCGCTCTCCAACCTGGCGCTCGCCCTGGAGCGCGATGCGGCGGCGATGATGTCCATCGGCCGCGTGGTCGTGATGGGCGGCGCCCTTACCGTGCCCGGTAACGTGAGCGCGGGCGCCGAGGCCAACATGGCGAGCGACCCCGAGGCAGCCGACGCGCTGCTGCGCTCGGGCCGTAAGCTCACCATGGTGGGTCTGGACGTGACGCATCGCGTGGTGCTCACACGCCGCGACATTGCCGGCTGGACGGGCTCGGGCACCATGGCGGGCTGCGCATTTGCGAGCATGGTCGAGCACTACATTGGCTCGTACGAGATGAACGCACCCTACCTGGGTGGTTGTGCGCTGCACGATCCGCTGGCCGTTGCCGTGGCGATCGACCCCACGCTCGTAGGTGCGCTCGGCTGCAACCTGCGTGTTGATCTGCTGGGCGAGTACCGCGGTCGCACCATCTGCGATGAGCGCCGCCTGTCCGATCCGGACAAGAGCGCACTCGTGG
>USMA01000159.1 GCA_900555765.1 uncultured Collinsella sp. | reverse complement strand
CTCTTATTACAAGCCCATCGCACGCGGCAACGGGCGTTCACGCTCCACACTGGATGATACAATTTACGGGCCGGCGGGCGAAGCGGGCCCTATCCCCCGACCGAGCTCATCGCCCCGCGTTGCCGCGCGGCGATTTTCGTAGGTTCGCGCCTTGCGAAAGCCGGCACCTCCCCTTTTTGTCTGCCCGGGCCCATCTAGGGCAGTAACAACGCGAGCCCCACAACAACGCGTTTTACCAAAAATGGCCCCACTCGGGGCCATTTTCATTTCGATGAAACGCTGGTATGTGACTCGGCCTTTATGCCTCGCGCAGCCAGTCAAACGCAACACGCGGCGTGCCGTCCGACACATGCACGACACCGGCACGCTCAAACCCCGCTTTAATACTCGCGCCCTGCATGGGCAGGTTGTCCCGATGTGTATCGATACGCAGGTGGTCGGCACGCTCTTTGGCAAAGGCGAACATCGCAGCCGCGATACCGTGCACGGTGCCGTCGGATGCCACACGGTGCAACACGGCGTACGGAGTATCGCTGCGCCATTGCCCGTCCTCAATTACGTCATAGCACTCGTCCGGACCCGGCAAAAAGGCAAACGTCGCCACCACGCGACCGTCGACTTCGCACACATAGCTGCCACCGGCGGCAATATCGGCAGCCAGCTGCTCGGCCGAAGGCGTGCCCTCGGGCCACTGCGTGGCGTTGCCATGCGCGCGCATAAAGGCGCGGGCCGTGTCATAGATAGCCATAACAGCGGGAATGTCGGTATCGAGGGTTTTTCTGATCATCACACGGCGACCTCACGTTTATTGGTATCACTTTGATTGAGCAATGATACCAACGTTTGGAGAGGGGCGCGATGCAGATGGGGAGCAAAAAGCGAGCCGCCTGGTCAAAGGCCAAAAGCGAGTTTTTGGGCGCTGCCACCGGCGGCGAAATGAGCGACCTGTTTGCGCGCGAAGACGAGCGCCGCGATGCCCTGATCGCCGAGCGCGATGAAGCCTGGCGCTACAAGTCGTGCGAACGCAAAAACCGTTACGACACGCGCGCCGAGGCCGAGGCCGTTATGGCCGACTGCGAAAACCGCGGGCGGCGCGGCTTAGCCTGCTACAAATGCGAATACTGCGGCGGCTGGCACCTGACGTCGCACCCTTGGAAATGATCTCGCGCATCCGCCTATGCTCGACAGGCTACGGGCGCGGCGGCACCAGGACATCGTAGCGGACGGCCTTGCCCGCAAGTTGATAGCTCGGCTTAACGCCGGCAAGCAGTGGCCCCTTCACCGGCCGCTTGATAACGACCTTGCGCGGGTGCACCGCAAGCGCAGCTTCGACCAGCGTCTCCTCATCGGCGCACGGCCGTTCCAGATGGTGCAAGAGTTGGAACTTCTTTTTGACCGCCGCACTCTTGGTGCGCTCGGGAAACATGGGGTCCAGATACACCACGTCGGGAGCCGCGAACTCGCCCCGCTCGATCAGCTCAGCTACATGGCGAAGCCCGGCAATGCTGTCCTCGCCCGCATGTAAGCGCATGCGCGCCACGGCAGCCGCAAGCGCCGGATCATCCGCCGCGCGATCCAAGGCATCCTTGAGGAGCGCCGCGATCACGCAATCCTGCTCATACAGATCGACGGTAAAGCCCGCGGCAGCCAGCAGCAGTGAATCCTCGCCAAAGCCTGCCGTGGCGTCAATCGCCCATGGGCTCTCGATGCCTTTTGCGCGCGCAGCCTTTACCAGCAGTTCTTGCTGCAGACGGCCCTGCTTGAGCCGTGGAAGCATGCGGCCAAAATCGGCACGCAGCTCCATCGTGCCGTCGGTGAGCGTGAGGCCCTCGAACTTCCCGATCAGCTCAAGCCCCGCGGACCGAGCAACAGAAAAGGGATCGACGACGCCCATGGGTACTCCTTAACAAGCAAAACGAATACGTGAGCGCCGTTTATGTCGGCACCCAACCGTCCGCTATTGTCCCACATGCGACATGGCCCACAGCATCCCAATGCAAAGCACCGCCATCAATCCCGTGCACACGGCAGCGATCACAGAATCACCCATGCGCCTTCCCAACGACCGCGGCTCATGCACTTGCCCTGCTCCGTACATCATGGCTCCTCCTTGAGACCAGCTCTTACCATGGACCCATCATCGCAGCGCCGCGCATACGCTGCCATCGATTTGGCTTACGCCCAGCTTTCCTTTTTGAAAGGTTGGACCGCACAGGCAAGAGACGCTTTCAAACGCATGCATCGCCCCGTTGAACTACAATGTGCTTCACCATATGTGCAGTACATTGGGTGCGCCAAGTTGGCGTACTCGTATCGAAAGGACCGGCCATGAGCTTCACTCGCAAGACTCTCAAAATCCTTGCTCTCATCTACTTTGTTTTGGGCATCGCCAGCCTCGTCACCGCCGGCGTCGGTATCGCCACGGGCGGTCTCGATTCCACGTACGGTTCGTACGCCACGCTCGCAGCGGTCGTGCTTATCGCCAAGGGTCTCGTCGACCTTGCCGCAGGCGTCGCCGGTATCAAGGGCGCCAACAAGCCTTCGCAGGTGGACGGCGCGTTTAAGCTCGGTATTGTTGCCGCGGTCGCCACGCTTGCCCAAGCGGTGCTCACGCTTCCCGCGTTTGGCGGCGACGCCATCAACTTTGGCGCCTTTGTCATCGTGGTGTACGACCTGTTCTTTGTTCAGCAGGCACACGCCGTTAAGGCCGAGAACAAGGACCGCCTATAAGCGCTCGCTTCTCATAACCTCTGCAGCCAAGAAACTAAAAAGGGCCGATCGCGGATCTCCGCGGTCGACCCTTTACGTTTGCCCAGATAAAACCTGCCAAAATAAACCTGTCCCTTTTTGGCAGGTCGTTATCTGTGGCGGTACTCGGCGATGATGAAGTCGATATCGGTCTGGAGCGTGTCCAAATTTGCCAGGCGCTCTTTGTCGGCAGGCCGCGTGCGGTAGTAGTACGGCGTCATCTGGAACACCGCCTCGATGTCGGCCTGTGTCTGGAGCGTAATATTCGCAGACACCCGCTGCGTTCCGACCAACTCGAGCTCGGTGGTCTGCGGCAGCTTCTCGTCATTAAGATATGGCGTGTCGTAGAGCACCTCCTTGAGCCCAAACAAATGACGGGCACCCGGCACGACGGTGTAGAGCGAGCCCTCGGGCGCCAGCACGCGGGCAAACTCGCGCTCGTTAAAGGGGGCAAAGAGCTCGGTCACCATATCGAAGGTGCCATCGGCCACGGGGATATCCTTCATGTTGGCCACGAAGTAGGTCGCATCGCCGCGCTTGGCGGCCAGGCGCACCATCTCTTTGCCCAAGTCGAACCCGTAAGCGTCCACGCCCGGCACCGCGCCCATGGCACTCGTGTAATAGCCCTCGCCGCAGCAAATATCGAGCAGCGTCATGGGGCCGCTCGTAGACGCAGCACGCCCAGGCACCTGCTTGCGCACCAGCTCGACCATCGCATCGCGCAACGGTGCGTAGTATCCACGGTTCAGAAAGTCACGACGGCTGCGTGCCTGCGACTTGGGATCGCCCATGGAGTCGCCGCTCTTGGACGAGCGCAGCAGATATAGATAGCCCTCGCGCGCACGGTCAAACCGGTGTCCGCTCGCGCATGCAGCACCGCGCTCATTGTCCACCAACGGCTCATGGCAAACGGGACACAACAACATGGCAACTCCTTAGCGCGAACAACACAACGCACACCATTGTCGCACGCCTTCCTCACCTAGTCATTGGGGACGCTCTTGTAGTCATTGGGGACGTTCTTGAATGACTAGTTTGAAGAGATAAGGAGTGTCCCCAGCTGCCGACAGAAAAGGAACGTCCCTAAGTGCCGACTGGTTGCATTAGGAGTATACTCATCTGAGCAAATAAGCACGAAAGAGCAAGTTAGAGATTGAGAGCGTATGGCTGCTACCGTATCTCAGCACA
>USMA01000158.1 GCA_900555765.1 uncultured Collinsella sp. | reverse complement strand
GTCAATATCGGTCGGAGGGGTGGCTTTGTAAAGCCGTTTGTCTCCACCCGCGTAGCGGGTGGTTTAAAGCTGGCCGCCGCGCGGCCAGCAGACTAAAGTCTTGAAATAAAGGGATAGGGCCGCGCGGCCCTATCCCTTTTTGCTAGCTATGGCAGCTTGTGCGCTACTCGCGGCACAGGTGCACGGCGAAGCCGGCGAACTCGCGCTTAAAGTACACGAGCTTGGTGCCGCCGTCAGGCAGCAGCACGCGCGACTCCTCGTTGACCTCGAGCCCGCGCTCGGCAAACCACTTCTCGGCCGCATCGATGTCGTTGACGGCAAAGCCAATGTGGCCCTTGGTGCCACGACCGTTCTGCTTCATGATCTCGACCAGCGAATCGTTAAAGTACGAAACCGGGGTCTCAATAACGGGCAGGCCCATCATCGTCGAGAACAGCTCCGCGATCTCCAAGGCATCCGCCGGGTCGGTGGCGTTAATGCCCACATGGGCAACGCGCATCCCAAAGAGCTCGACCGGATTGGCGTTCTGCTCATTCATACAGGTAGCGCCTACTGAGCCATGACGTCGAGGACGGCCTTCTCGGCAGCGACGCGGTTCATGCCGGTCATGAAGGGCACGCCGCTCACGTACGGGCAGGTGAGGCCCTCGGGGGCAACGGTGGTGGCGATCAGCAGGTCGGCGCCCTCGTCGCAGTAATCCTTGGCCTCGGAGATGGCGCACTGCACGATCTCATACTTGCCGGCATAACCGTTGGCGTCGAGCATGGTGGCGACCTTCTGGGCAACGAGCGTGGAAGTAGCAGCGCCAGCACCGCAAGCCAAAACGATCTTCTTCATAGGTAATGTCTCCCTTCGTGGTTTACTTTAGGTAAGTGTACCGCAGCGAGCGATGGCACTCAGCCTCGATGAGCTTTTATGCCAGTTTGCTTGCACGCTGCGTATAATACATCTAGTACGTGTTGTCATACCGCTCGCTTTATGAGCGACTAAGGACCCCAATATGCCCGATTCCCGCACACTCTGGACCGCCGTCGTTATCATCTGCATCGCCGTGTCGGTGTTCTTTAGCGTCAAAAAACGCACCACGTTTAAACGCCTGCAGCAGCTTATGGCTGCCAAGCAGTGGGACGAGTTCGATCGTTTGCTCGACGCCAAACTCACCAGCATGCTGTACCCGCGCTACAACCGCGACTACCTGCGTCTGAACTCCTATCTGCTGCGCGAGGACCACGAGCGTGCCAGCGAGATGTTCGACCTGCTGCTGGGGCTCAACCTCCCCAAGATGCAGCGCGTCGACCTGGTGATCAAAGCCTTTAACTACTATGTTGGCCAGGAGGACCGCAAAAAGTCCAAAGAGCTGTTGCACGAGATCAAGGGCTTTGAGGGCGGTCAGGCCGAGGCAGTTGCGCACGAGTGTCAGCTGATGTACGACACGATGATCCTCAAGCGCCACAACGACATTCCCGAGCTGGAGCGCATGCTCGAGGATGTCGGCGACGACCCGGTCAAGCGCTGCCGCTTGGAGTACCTGCTGGCCCTGCAGTACCAGAACAAGGGCGACGAAGCCAAGTTTGCCGAGTACTTGGAAAAGTCGGGCCGGCACTCGATGGCTGTCAACGCGTAGCGAACGGCTTGTGCTAGACTTCTAGTCTCACGGGGGCGTGGCGGAATTGGCATACGCAGGAGACTTAAAATCTCTCGCCGCAAGGATTGTGGGTTCGAGTCCCACCGCCCCTACCATATGGAGCTTTCGAGCCCGTGTCCCCAAGGGATGCGGGCTCGTTTCTTTTACACGCCGGCGGAGCGCTAAGTTGCGGTGGAATAGATCCTGTTTATACCGTTTATCAGCTTATTTAGGAACTATTTCACCGCAACTTATTTAGAGGGCTCTGAGGCTGGGGGTCCAGGCGATGGTGGGAGTCGCGCCGTCGAGAACCTCGTTGATGGTGGCGGCCATGCCAGCAAGTAGGCTGTTCTCGCTTACGGTGAGCGTCTTGTAGCCGCCGGCACGCATGAGCTCACGGATCACCACGGCGCCGGCCAGAATCACGCCCGCGCGCTTGGGCTGCACGCCCGGCAACGCGGCAATGCTCTCCACGTCCAGCGTGGACATGCGCTCGATAGCGGCAGAAATCTGTTCCATCGAAAGCTCGCGCAGGTGCACAAAGTTCGAGTCGTACGGCTCCAGTTCGTGGACCAGCGCCACGAGCGTGGTAACGGTACCGCCCACCGCGACGAGGCGCTCGGCGCGCTCAAAGTCGACAGGCAGGCCCTCAAAGTAAGCCCCGAACTGCTCGACCGCCCATACGCCAGCGGCGGCAAGTTCACTGTCCGTTGGCGGCAGCGCCGAGAAAAACCGTTCCGTCACGCGACGGCAACCGATGTCCAGTGAGCGCGTTCCCTCCAGTGCAAAGACCCCGCGCTCAGGCGCATAGACGCCCGTCGCGAGCTCCGTGGAGCCACCGCCCGAATCGGCGACGATGATGCGCTCGCCAGCAAAGTCGTGTGCCACGCCAAAAAACGTCAGGCGCGCCTCGACCTCGCCCGGAATCACCTGCGGTTCGAGCCCCAGATCGCGCAGACCGTCCAGCAGCAGCGCGGCATTGGACGCATCGCGCGCGGCACTCGTGCAGGTGGTGCAGACGCACGCGGCCCCAAAGGTACGGGCTTCGTCCACAAACATACGGCACGCAGCGAGTACACGCTCGACAGCCGCCTCGCAAAAGCGACCCGTCGCGTCCACGCCCTCGCCCAGGTCGGTAATCTCGGTATGCTTGGACGATTCCACAATCGCTCCGCCCTCGACCTGGGCCAACACCAGTCGCGACGACACCGTTCCCAGGTCGATCGCGGCTACCTTATAGCGTTTGCAATTTGTCATTGCGGGCTCCCCTCCGGGCGCTATTTGCCGTTGGACACGACCGTCTGGCCCTCGACGCCGTTAAACCCAAACAGCATGTCGAGCGCTTGGATGTACCACGGCGCGTCCTTACCGACTTCTTCGATTTCCTTGGCCACTTCGCTGGCCTTCTTGGCGTTTGAGGACTTTTTGCTCGACGAGGCATCCGAATCGTCGTCCAGGCCCTGCACTTCAATCCTCTTCTCGCCGGGCATCACCAGGCCCAGGTCCTCGGATGCCGCGTCCTTGATACCCTCCTCCGAGAGCAGCTTGTCGACGCTTTTTTGCAGCCCATCATTGTATTGCTGGCGAATCTCGACCTGCTTGGCCAAGATATCGCTCGAACGCTTTGCCACGTACAGGTCGCGCACGGGGAAATACAGGCTCACGAGCACCAGGGCAACGACGATGCCGATGAATAGCCCTCGCTGAGGACCGTGGGTAAAGTCGTAGATCGCCTTGACCACCGCGTTGTCGTTGGCGTAGTGCATAAAGTCCGAGCCCGAAAAACGGTTCGAGGGCCTGCTCGACCTATCGTGCGTTTGAGCCGACGAGCGCTGAGCATGCGACGAACGTGCCGGGCGCACTGGTCCATCTGTCGAAGTATTCACATGAGCATTGGGGCGCGAGGTACTTGTCGGGCGCTGCATGGAGCGGTCGGCGCCGGCGTAGGCGGACCCACCGAGCTGCACCGTGCGCGCACGGCGAGGCGACGGCTCACGCGAACCGGCGGAATAGTACCTGTTGTCGTAAATCTGATCCATGTGCGCCTTGTGCGGTTGAGGTTTGTTTGCGCTAAGTATTCTAGTTATAGCACGAGCGCGCGCAACGCCTTCGGCAGCCTTTGCTCGACATAAAAAAGGCGCTGAGCCATATGGCCCAGCGCCCAATGGCGGCCATCAGAAGTGGGGCGGATCCGAGTCAGCCCCGTCCCCGCGGCCTCCGCGTGCCTAGCGAATGTTGTAAAACGCGGCCTTGCCGGCGTAGCGCGCGCTGCCCTCGAGCTCGTCCTCGATGCGGATAAGCTGGTTGTACTTGGCGATGCGGTCGCTGCGGCACGGGGCGCCCGCCTTGATCTGGCCGGCGTTAACGCCCCCGACCAGGTCGGCGATCGTGGAGTCCTCGGTCTCG
>USMA01000157.1 GCA_900555765.1 uncultured Collinsella sp. | reverse complement strand
GCCGTTGCCAACGGTGACGTCGACCTGGGCATCCTCATCTGTGGCACCGGTGTCGGGATTAGCCTGGCTGCCAACAAGGTCGAGGGCGTACGCGCCGTCGTGTGCTCCGAGCCCTTCAGCGCCAAGCTCTCCCGCATGCACAACAATACCAACGTGCTCGCCTTTGGCGCCCGCGTCGTGGGCTCCGAGCTCGCCAAGATGATTGTCGACGAGTGGCTCGACGCCGAGTTTGAGGGCGGTCGTCACGAGCGTCGCGTTAACCTCCTCAACGAGATCGACCACACGCGCGGCCTCAAGGTCGTCGACGAGGCCTAAACAACTCAGTGCCACAAGCTAACAGCAGGGGCCCGCTCGGAACTCATGACCGAACGGGCCCCTTCATAGATTTTGGAATAAAAGGGCGCCGCGGATGGAGTTCCGCGGCGCCCAAGCCACACGCTAACAGCTTAAAGGAGGCAAAGCTGGTTTAGCCAAAGAAGCGCTTGATCTCAATCTCGGCGTTCTCCAGGCAGTCGGAGCCGTGGATCACGTTGGCGTTGACATCGACGGCAAAGTCGCCGCGGATGGTACCAGGAGCAGCGTCAAGCGGATTAGTAGCGCCCATAAGGGTGCGCATCTTAGCAACAGCGGAGAGACCGGAAACGACCATCTTGACGACCGGACCGCTCGTCATAAAGTCACAGAGACCGCCAAAGAAGGGCTTGTCGGCAAGATGGGCGTAGTGCTCCTCGACGGTAGCGCGCTCGAGCGTGGTCATCTCCATGCGCTCGATGACAAGGCCGCTGCGCTCGATGCGAGCAACAATCTCGCCGATCTTGCGGTCGCGCACGGCGTCGGGCTTAATCATGATGAAGGTCTTCTCGATAGCCATAAGGTAGCCTTTCAAGTAGGTTCGCGCGTGCCCAAGTCCCATTCCGGCACCCGCCTGGACTGCATCGTAACAGAGTTTTAGCTGCAGTTAAACAAAAAGCTGTTTATTGAAACGTTGCAATTTATTAAAGCGCTCCATATGTGTCACTTCTGTTTCGAAGCCCGATTAGAGTACCATCCGACTGCCCATCAACCGCATCGAGCAGAGCAGACGGTCGGTTGCCGCCCGCGAACGTACCCCCTTCACAACCTGCCCAAAGGTCCTACAGAACTTCTCGACAAGCCCCTCCCCCATAGCAACAAAATACGGACGCCCACATCAGCAGACGCCCGTAAAGCAAAAAACGATTCCTCAATAAATGGCAAAAACGGCTTCAGCCAAACCTCTACTTTGCCCCGTGACCCATCTCGACGACCTTGGTCAACGATCCAAAAACGCCTTCGGCGGCCACGAGCTGTGCCTCGGCACGCTGCAGCTGCACGGCAACGGCGGCAGGGGCGGTACCGCCCGCGGTCGCGCGTGCAGCGACAATCGACGGGACGTCGAGCGCCTCGGTAATATCGCGTTCAAAGAGCGGGCTTGCCTCCTGGAACACCTCAAACGGCAGGTCCTCAAGATTGCAGCTACGCTTCTCACACATCAGGACCAGATGGCCCACCACGGCATGTGCCTCGCGGAACGGCAGACCACGCTTAGCCAGGTAATCGGCAACATCGGTGGCGGCAAGGTGTCCCACGCCGCACTCGCGCGCCATGGCATCCTCGTTGACGGTCCAAGTCGAAATCATACCGGCCATAACCGACAGGCACTGCATGAGCGTATGGGCGGTATCGAGCGCGCCCTCCTTGTCCTCCTGCAAGTCCTTGTTATAAGCAAGCGGCAGGCCCTTCATGGTCACGAGCAGCTGCACCAGGTTGCCATACACACGGCCGCTCTTGCCGCGGATAAGCTCGGCAAAGTCGGGGTTCTTCTTCTGCGGCATGATGGACGAACCAGTGGAGTAAGAGTCGGAAAGCGTGATAAAGCCAAATTCGGAGCTCGACCACAGCACGATCTCCTCGGAAAGACGCGACAGGTGCATCGCCATGACGGAGCCGGCGTAATGCAGGTCGAGGAGGAAATCACGGTCGGAAACCGCATCGAGTGAGTTGGGAATCACGCCCGCAAAGCCAAGTTCGGCAGCCGTCATCTGACGATCGAGCGGATAGCTCGTGCCGGCAAGCGCGGCAGCGCCCAGCGGACAGTTGTCGGCGGCATCAAAGGCTGCCTTCAGGCGTGTAAAGTCGCGCGCGAACATCCAGGAATACGCCAGCAGATGATGCGACAGCAGCACGGGCTGAGCGTGCTGCATGTGCGTGTAGCCCGGCAGAATCACCTTGTCGTACTTCTTAGCCGCATCCACCAGCACATGGCGCAGCTCAAGATTGGCCCCCATGAGCTCCTTGGCCAGCGCCTTGACGCCCAGACGTGTGTCGGTCGCCACCTGGTCGTTGCGCGAACGTCCGGTATGCAAGCGCTTGCCAGCCTCGCCGATGCGACGCGTCAGCTCGCTCTCGATGGACATATGAATGTCCTCGTCGTTGATGTCGAAGGTGAAGTTGCCGGCATCGATATCCTGTTCGATTCCGGTCAGACCCTCGGCAATCGCTTGCTCGTCCTCGGCGCTGATAATGCCCTGGGCCGCCAGCATCTTGGCATGTGCCTTAGATCCGGCGATATCTTGCTTATAGAGATGTTTGTCGACCGGCAACGACGCGCCAAACTCCTGCGTGACCTCGGCCACGCCTGCCTCAAAACGACCGCCCCAAAGAGCCATGGAACCGTCCCCTTTCTCCAAATACCAAAACAAGCGCCCAAAGCAATGCGCCATATCGCTAAAGCGATTTTTCAACCGCTAGTTTTACACATTCCCCACCGTGTGCGGAGCCATGTAGCTAATTTGCAAAGAAGTGACGCGCCATGCACTTGGCGCCCAACGTCTCCCTCCGGATGTTGCCCTGCGAACCATCGATCCAGGCCTTCAGGCTCATAGGGACGTCCTCGACCCTTGCAGCATCGAACTCGGGCGCGAGGTCAAGTAAAGCATGCGCGATAGCATTGAACATAATGGATACTCCTCATATATATAGGCGCAGAGCCGCCAAATTGATAGAAGGAGCCCCGCCGGACAACCCCGGCGGGGCTCGGACTCAGCCGCAGACGCGGCATCATATATGCGGGCGGAACGTAGGGGCCACCGATGTTAAGAAGTGTCAGCAAGCATAACGAAAGGTAGGGACCCCGTGCGCCCGTTATGTATCACGCGGATGGGCCGCGCGGATACCAAGGGAAGGAGGCGCTAGGCCTGGGCGGCAGCAGAGCTGGGGCCCTGGACCTTTGCCCACGTCTTGAGCGACAGCGTATCGATCTCGATAAAGCCGGCGCTGGCCTTCTCGTCAAACGTGGTGTCGCGGTCGTAGGTAGCCAGACCGTAGTCGTAGAGGCTGAAGGGGCTCTTGCGGCCGACGACATGGCAGTTGCCCTTAAAGAACTTCAGACGGACAGTGCCGGTCACGAACTTCTGGGTATCGGCCATAAAGGCATCGAGCGCGTTTTTGAGCGGGCTGTACCACTGGCCGTTGTACACGGCGGTGGCCCAATCCTGCTCGAGCTTGATCTTGGTCTTGAGCAGGTCGCCCTCGACGCAGATGTCCTCGAGCGCCTTGTGGGCGGTGATGAGCGTCAGGGCGCCGGGAACCTCGTAGCACTCGCGGCTCTTAAGGCCCACCAGGCGATCCTCGACCAGATCGAGACGGCCAAAGCCATTGTCGCCGGAGATCTTGTTGAGGGCGATGACGATCTCGGAGAGCCTCATCTTCTTGCCGTCGACGGCGACGGGCTTGCCGGCCTCAAACTCGATCTCGGTATAGGTCGGGGTGTCGGGCGTGTCATCGGGGTTCTTGGTCATAACCCAGGCGTCGTCGAGCGGCTCGTTCCAGGGATCCTCCAGGTGGCCGCACTCAATGGCACGACCCCACAGATTGTCGTCGATGGAGTAGGGGTTGTCGTTGGCACCCTCGGGAACCGGCACGTTGTGGGCGTGGGCATAGGCGACCTCGTCGGGACGGCACTTCAGGTCCCACTCGCGGACCGGGGCGATAACCTTGCGCTCGGGGTCGAGG
>USMA01000156.1 GCA_900555765.1 uncultured Collinsella sp. | reverse complement strand
GGTTCGTCGTCCTCAACGACATAAATCAGCGCCATGTGTCCTCCCGCTTCTCGTAACTTGCACGTTCCACACCATTATGCCCACGGCGTCGCAGCGATGCGACCCCGTGGGCACCTAATATGACAAAAGTGTTCGGTAGCCTTGAGAGAAAATAGGGGCCGACTGGTCCTAAACCGATCGGCCCCGTCACTTCGACCTCGAGCCTCTACTCGAGCGTACGCATGTACGCGGAGATGGCATCCAGGCCCTTCTGCAGGTCGTCGGTGTTATCGGAGTATGCATAGCCGATGCGCATGCTCTTGGGCTCCTCGAAGCAATCGCCCGGGGTGACGAGCGCGCCGGACTTCTTAATCATGTCGATGCAGAACGTCCTGGAGTCGATGTCGTAGTCGTAATACACGAGCGCGGTGGTACCCGCCTCGGGCTTGACGAACGACAGGTGCGGCTCGCTCTCGACCCACTTCTCCAGAACAGCAAGGTTCTGACGGACGATGCGGCGGCTGCGCTCAAGGATCACGGAAGCGTTGCCCAAAATCAGTTCCGCCACCGACTCGCTGAATATGCCGGCGGAAATCAGGTTGTAGTCGCGATGCGAGAGCAGCGCGCGACGGAGCTCCGGGCTCTTGGTGACCGCCCAGCCCAGACGCAGGCCGGCGAACGACCAGACCTTGGACATGGATGCGGTGACGATGGCCTTGTCGTACAGGTCGATCACGGACTCGGAGTACTCATCCGTCTGAGTAAGCAGACGATAGACCTCGTCGCAGAGCACCCACGCGTCGTGTTTACGTGCGACCTCGACAATCGCCTTGAGCGTATCGGTGTCGAGCAGGGCGCCCGTGGGGTTGTCCGGGTTATTGATGCAGATGAGCTTGGTATCGTCGGCCACCAGGGCATCAAGCGCGTCGACGTCGACGTGGTAGCCGTTCTTGCGATCGAGCTGAAGGATATCGACCTTCGCACCGCACATCTCGGGAATCGAGTAAAGCTGCTGGTAGGTGGGCTTGACGGAAACTACGTGATCGCCCGGTTCGACGAGCGTGGAAATAACCAGGGAGTTGGCACCGGTCGCGCCGTGCGTGGGCACGATATGCCCGGGCTCGACCGTCTTATTGAGACGCGCGACCCCCTCGAGGAAGCCGGGCCGTCCCTCGATGTCTCCGTAGGTGAATCGGCGCGAGCACAGGTTATCGAGCCACGCCTTCTTGTCGGTATTCGTAAGCTCGAACAGCTGGTCGAGCGTGAGGGAGTAGACGCACGTCTCCGCAACGTTGTGAGTGCACTTGGTCTCCCACTCGTTCATCCACTGCTCGACGGCGAAATCCTTGATCTGCATTGTCGTTTCCTTTCCTTGACTGTCTTACAGTTCCACCACGGTACCCAGCCCCGCCTCGATGGCGCGGTCGTAGGCGATTTTCGATGCCGAAAGGTCCTGAACGGCGATGCCCGACGTATCGAACACCGTCACTTGCTCGTCATCCGAACGCCCCGTAGCCGTGCCGGCGATGACTTCGCCGAGCTCCGCTCTGATGTCCTCGGGCGTGATGACACCCTCGGCAACCGGAATCTCCAGCTCACCGGACGCGACCGATTGCTCGCGGTCGTCGACGTAAACAGCGGCACGGGCGACAAGCGCCGAGGCAAGCTCCTGCTTGCCGGGCATGTCGGCACCGACGCAGGAGATATGCGCACCGGGGCGCACCCATGCATCGGGGATGATGGGCTTGGTCGCCGGCGTGATCGTCACGATGATGTCGGCCTCTGCCGCGGCACCTTGGCCGTCGGCCGCCGCCTCGATGGAATAGGTGGATGCCTCGCGAACATGCTCGCAGGCGCCCAAGATATGGGCGACTTCGTCTCGCATGCGATCGACGCGGGCCTCGGGCGCGGCATCGGAAACCGGCTCCCACACCTTGACCTCACTCACTTTGGGACAGGCGGCGAGCACGCCCGCCACCATATAGGTGCTCATATGGCCGGCACCCGCAACAAGCAATTTGGACGCATCCGCCCGAGCCAGCCACTTGGCACCGAGCGCAGCGGCGGCACCGGTGCGAAGTCCAGTGACGGCGGAGGCATTGAGCAGCGCTAACGGCTCTCCCGTAGCGTTGTCGCACAGCAGCGTGGTGCCAAAGATCTCGGGCAGCCCCTTTTTGGGATTCTGAGAGAACCAAGCAGTGAGCTTGAGACCGAAGAGGCCGCTTCCCGCCAACTCGCCCGAGCGGATATCCATATCGGCCGCACCGGGCTCGAACTGCTCATATACCATCGGCCACGCAACACCCTTGCCCGTTGCCTTCTGACGATATGCCTCCTCCACGGCAGCGATTGCATCCTCGATCGTCAGCACCTTGGAAACTTCCTCGGCCGAAAGTACCATCATCTGCCCCATCATCACTCCTTTCAGCGAAAGCTTTACGTTGCTTCACTGTACGGTTTAGTAACGATGCCGCCAAGGATCATTTCTTGTTGGAATCTACAACGATTCTCAATCTGATTTTTCGTTCTATCAGCATGTATTTGAACTATTTCCCGCATCAACGGTATACGGATGTGCGATTATCCTATATATACCTGTACTATTTGTAGTGATTTACAAGGTGATGTTGATGCTATACACCATCTCGGACTTCTCACGGGAATATGAGGGGTCGGTCCGTCTAATCGCCGGCAGCGATGGCGTCTCGCGTGCCGTCTCTGGCGTCGGGATCCTCGATTATGAACTTATGCCCGGCCTCAAGAACAAGTACCAGCGTGTCAACTTCAGCTCAGACGAGATCATCCTCAGCACTTTCCTCTATGCGAAGGACGACCCGTACCTCATCACTGAAGCCGTGAAATACCTCGTCGCCAAGGGAACGAGCGGTCTTATCATCAAAAACGTCCTGCACATCCCGATTCCCGACCAAGCCATCCGCTACGCCAACGCGCGGCACTACCCGGTCTTTCTCACGACCGACGACTCACTGTTCTTTGACAGCGTCATCTATGAGGTCAAACGGCATATCGAGCAGCTCGCGTCCATCGACTTCGCACAGCGCGAGATCGATGCCCTGAGGACAGACGTATCGCCCGAGTCCATCTGCCGACGCATCCGAGGCCTCAACCCGTCATTTCTGGACGAAGCGGTCGCCCTGTTCGCATCGTTTGCAGAGCCCCTCGACCCGCGTACGTTTTTGCAAATCGAACGTCTCTGTGCAAAATCGACCCTCGCCGGATGCCACAACATGCTGGCACCCTATGACGGAGGTTTGTTATTCGTAGCGACAAGCGACTCGGAACAGACGCTCGATGTGGAGCGAATCGTGCAGGCGCTCACGGAGCTCATCGAGGCTAGCGGTATCGATGGCGGAGCGGAAGGGCTCGGCATCAGCGATATTCTGTTTGGAGACGAGGCGGTGGCGCAGGCGATCTCGCAGGCGATTTACGCACAGCGCCTATCTTGTCAACGAGCCGAGGGTCCCGTCCGCTATACGCAGCTCGGCATCCTGAGAACCGTGATGCCTTTTGCGGAAACTCCGGAGATGCGATCGTTCTCGGAGGCGATTCTCTCGCCGATACGCGAGCACGACAGTGAGCATGGCAGCGAACTGGAATCCACGCTCGCTGCATTCATCGAGAACGACCGGCGTATCGAGCGAACCGCCAAGCAGACTAGCCAGCACCCGAACACGATTCGATATCGCCTCGATAAGGTGACAGCTCTCACCGGACTGAGCTACAACTGCGCCCCGGAGCTGGAGCAGCTGTCGCTCGCCTACGCCATCGAACGCGCCCGCTCGCTTCAGTAAGCCCACCCAGACTTGAGGTTAGGCGCGGCGGGCACGGAGATATTCGTAGCCGTCGGCGAAGAAAGCGACCGTAGCGGCGTCGGCCTCGGCGGCGTCCGTCTCGGTTGCGGGGACCACACCGTGCTCGTCGCTCACCAGGAACAGCGCGCCCTTAAGCTGAGCGGGAATATCTACGCGCGTGACTGGGATGTCCTTGGTCTGGGCCAGCTGCTCAATGAGCGTCGCCGTGCCACACAGGCACTCGTCCGCC
>USMA01000155.1 GCA_900555765.1 uncultured Collinsella sp. | reverse complement strand
TGCTCTCCGCGAGGAGAAGCACGACGTGTAGTCGTCACACCCATCCATAACTGCTTGGCTAATGCATTGCGGGGGCGTACGTATCGAATCGTCCGCCCCCGCTCATTCTTCAAGCGCTATTTCTACCATTTCTACCCCGTCCCCAAATGGCAGACGGCATGGCTACTCGTCCTGAGGCTCCTCATCGGAGCTTGGCTCGGACGCCGGCTCAGGTGCAGGTGCAGGTGCCGGCTCAGGCTCAGGCGCAGGCTCGGGCGCAGGCTCGGGCTCAGATGCCGTCTCAGGCTCGGGCGCCGGCTCAGACTCGGTCGCGGGAGCGGGCGCAGGCGCCGGCGAAGCATCCGGAGCGCTGCAACCCGAAGCAGCGGACTTCTTCTCTTAGGGCATCTCAATAGTCAGGACGTCGTCCTTATCCTCATCGGCCCACTCGCTTGCATAGCGTGCGGCCCAATAGCCAACGGCACGGTGCTTGAGCATCTTGCCAAAGACCGTAAGAAATACGGTGACAAAAGCGACCAGCACCAAGAACAGCGCGAGCGTGACGCCACCGCCGGTAACAATTGCCTCAATACCCGTAGGACGATAGTAGTAGCTATACATACCGACAGAGGCAATGGCGCCAAAGACGACCGTCAAGATCCATGTGACAACGTTGGCGACCAGGCCCGTCAAAAACTCGGGAAGGAACGAAGCGCAGAACAGCTTGGGCTTGTTGTGCTTAAAGGCCGCCCAGACCTTATCGAGCGAAAACGCGCTCTCGACGCGACCGGTCACCGCAAAGTGCATCACGGCGATGTCGGCGAACATCTTAAAGAAGACACCCAGAATCGCCGAGGCAATCAGAGCCAGGACAAGCAGGCCAAGCGAGCCAAACAGCGCAGCTTCGAGCGCATAAGAGCCGTAATAAGAATACGAGCCCGCGGCGCCAATTACCACGCCCTCCACCAGCGAAAGCACTACACCGATAACGGGAATGGCAGCGATAACCTCGAGTACGACCGAAATAACGCTCGAAAAGACTCCGAGACCAAACGACGTGGAACGCATGAGTGGACGGTCCATGCCGTCATCGACCTTGAGCGACAGATCGCGACCCCACTCGATACCGAAGCCGGAACCGCACACACTCGCAATGCAAGCTGCCAAAAAGCCGATGGCAGCCGCAATGCCGCCAATAACGGGAATAAACAACACGAGCACCGACACAACGCAAATCAGCGCCGGCAAAAACGCAATTTGGCATACTCGCTGAAGCACGCCCGGAGTCTTGGTCATATCTTGGAACGCCTGAGCCACACAGCCCTTTGGCGCATTCGCCACGGGCGGTTGCGGAACAAACTGCTGAGGCTGAGGCTGTCCCTGGGGAGCGGGGCCAGCGGCACTGGCATTAGGAGCACCACACACGCCGCAGAACTTGTCGTTATCGCCCATGGGGGCGCCACACTGCGAGCAGAACATAGAATCATCCCTTCGTATCTTGAACGAATCACTTGGATCGCAAACGATGTCTTTAGCATCATTATTGCCCAATGTGGGGTCAAATACTCAAAGATGACCGATTTGCAAGGTGCACGGCGCCAGCAGGCGGTTCGTTGAATACGTCTGCGCTAGTTCGTTCCGCGGAAGCCCTTGCCGACGATCTCGGAGCTGTCAACGATCGTGATAAAGGCACCCGGATCGACTTCGCGCGCATAGCGGCGCAGTTGCACGGCCTCGCGACGGCTCAGCACGCTCATGATCACCGTCACGCACTTGCCCGAGAAGGCACCGTAGCCGCGGCTGATGGTCGCCGTGCGGTTGAGATGCTTGACGATAAACTCCTCGACCTTAAGGGGCTCGGAACAAATGACCGTGCAGACTTTGCGCAGGTGAATGCTCTCAATGGCTTTGTCGACCACAAGCGTCTTGGCAAACAGACCGAGCACGCAATACAGACCGACACGCGGGCCATACAAAAAGGCCGCGATGGTCACGATGCCGATATCGACCAGCAGTAGGGCGCGGCCAATCTCGAGCGTCGTGCGGCGCTTGAGGATCATGGCAAGAATGTCCGTGCCACCCGTCGAGGCGCCGATGTCAAAGACAATAGCGCTGCCAAGCGCCGGCAAGATGACGGCAAAGCACAGGTCGAGCCACATATCGCCCGTCAGAGAGACATCGGTCGGAATGAAGAGCTCAAACAGCGAGACATAGGCCGAAAGCGCAAACGAGGCGAAGACGCTCCACAGGATTGCCTTGCGCTCCAAAAAGATAAAGCCCAAAACGACGAGAACCGCGTTGATAATCCACATAAAGACGCCGACGGGCAGGGTCGGGAACAGCGTGGACAGAATGACCGACACGCCCGAGGTACCGCCAAAAGCAAAGTGATTAGGGGTTTTAAACGCAACGATGGCGAAGGCCGTAAGAATCAGACCCAGATTGAGCTCGGCAAAAAAGCGCGGGAAGCCTGGCTCCTGGCTGCGCTTTTGACCGGCACGCTCGCCGCGTTCGATATCGGTGCGATCAACCACGCGCTCCATCGGCACCACGGGAGGACGATGCACCTCCTCGGCAGCACGCGATGCCGCCTCTGCAGCGGCGGCCTCAATCGCCCATGCCTTGCTTTCTGTTTCGTGCTCGTCGGCCATTACGGCAACTCCTCGTTAACAATTTGGAAACAATGCGCTCATTAGCGTAACGCGGAACGTGGGGATTGCAACCCTTAGTTAGACGAGCGGTATGACTATATCGGGAGCGTACAAAAACAGCCGGCCACGCTTTTGCTTGCGCGGTCGGCCGTTTAACGTTTTCGCAGATAAAACCTGCCAAAACAAACCTGTCTTTTTGGAAGGTTATTCGTGCTGGCTGGTGCGGTGCTCGTACTCCTCGGGGGTGATGACGTCCTCGATACGCAGGTTGACGCCCGCCACCTCAAGGCCGGTCATCGCGGCAAGGCGCTCGGTGACACGTGCCTTGACATCGTCGAAAATCGCGGGCGCATAGGCGCCGTACTCGATAATGACGGAGATGTTGACGACCACACGATTGTCATCGGTGACCTCGACCGTCACGCCCTTGGTCAGATTCTCGGCACCAAACTGCTCCTGCACAAAGTGCATGAGGTTACCCTTCATGCCCAGAACGTGCGGAACCTCGCGAGTGGCCATGGCAACGATCTTCTCGATCACACCGTTGGAATAGGTCAGCGAGTCCTCGGACTCGTCCGCCTCCTCGTCGTCCTCATCCTCATCGGACTCGGCCTCGACGAGCGCCTCATCCTCGAGCGTTACGTCCTCGGCCTCGGCGGTGACGGTCTCGTCTGCCTCGAGCTCGGTATCGGCCACATCGACCTTCGTATTAAAAGCCATGGTTCCTCCTTATGCCTGCCGCGGATGCGACAGTCGAATACATATTAGCGGCCGCTAAACAGACGGCCGAAGAAGTTGACGATCCCGTTCTCGCCGTCGCGAATTTGGCCGATCACAGCGCCGATCAGCACGAAGAATGCAATGACGAGCGTGTCCCACAGGCCCAACGTGAGCACCAACACAGCGAGGATAAAGCCAGCGACGGCGCCGAGCGTGGTGTTGGGATGACGCACAGCATAGCTCCAGATGGCAGCGCCCGTACCCTTGATGAGACCCATAGCCTCGTCAAAATCCGCGGCTGCCGCATCTTGCAACTCGGTTGCCTCTGCTTTGGAATCAACAGGTTCGCTCGCCGGCGTGGCGCTCTGGTCAATCGTCAGGCGCGGCGTACGAGCGGTCTTATCTTGATTGGTATCACTCACCGGAAACCTCCACGGTCTGGACGGTAGTCTTGGACGGCAAAAAACGGACGCGCGTGGTCGTACCCGGCGTGCCGAGCATGGTGTCGCAAGCTTCCTCGATGCGCTGCTGCATCGCGGTAGCCAGAGATGCCACGTCCTTATCGTCAAGCGCGATAGCGTCGACCTTAAATCGGACGTGCGAATCGTCGGAGCCTTGGACGCGGGCCTCGACATGCTCGACCATCACGCGGTCGTCGCGCTCGGCAGCAGCGCTGGCGCACGAAGAAAGCG
>USMA01000154.1 GCA_900555765.1 uncultured Collinsella sp. | reverse complement strand
GGCAGCTCGCGCTCGGTAAAGCAGTAGTTGCCCGAATGAACCACATCGAACTGCTTCATGTACGCAAGGTCAAAGCGATCGAGGACATAGCGCGCATCGCCACGGATACCGCCCTCGTTGGAGCCAAGGAAGACACGGTCACCGTCAACGACGGTCACGCGAGCCGCTCCGTTCTCGCCAATCATCTGCTCGCACTTGTCAAGCTCGATACCCTCATCCTCGAGGCTTGCAATGACATGCTCGGCAGCGGCGTCATTGCCAAAAATGCCCATGTATGCAGAGCGTGCGGCACCGCATTTCTTGGCATAAACGGCGAAGTTCACCGCATTGCCGCCGGGATACATGGTGTGGATATGCTCGTAGCGATCGACGACGTTGTCGCCAAATCCGAGCGCGTTAACGTTAAATGCCATGGCCTTTGCCCCTTCTAGTACTCGACGACGCCCATGTAGCGACGGAAATCGGGATCATGGTCAAACACCTTGCCGCGTGCGGCACGCAGCTCGCAGGTCATGGCGTAGAACAGCACCGGGTCCAGATAGGCACGGACGCTCGCCGGCACGGCTTCCATACCGTACTCCTTGGCATCGAGCACCATCAGCGTATCGGTATGCGTCTTAAGGAACGCCAGGGCGCGCTCGTCCATAGCACGGCACTCGCTGGAGCCCATCTGCAGGAAGTAAAAAACGCCATCCTGAGTAGCCTCGAAGGGGCCATGGAAGTACTCGGCAGAGTGGATGTAGCTGCAGTGCTGCCACTGCATCTCCATGAGCGAGCAGATCGCCATGGCATAGGTCTGGCTAAAGTTGGGGCCGGACCCCAGGATGTAGAAGAACTTGTGCTGCTGGCAGAGCTCGGCAAAGCGGACGCCCAGCTCGGCGTTGACCTTCTCGCGGGCGGCGGGCAGCAGCACGTCCATCTGCTTAAGGCCTTCGTACATGTCGGCGAGCGCTTCGTAGCCCTCCTGCTGGTCGAGCAGTTCGGCGGCGATCAGAGCGCCGATGCCCTGCGGCTCCTCAGCCTGCGACAGACCCTCTCCCCACGGACAGACCCTGGTAGTCCACTTTCCGCTGCCGATCTTTGAGCCCTCGCAGTCGGTAAGGGCAATGACCTCGGCACCGGCTGCCAGCGCCATCTCGCAGCCGTCGACGACCTCCTGCGTGTTGCCGCTGTGGCTGCAGGCGATGACGAGCGACTTCGGCCCTAGGCTCTTGGGGGCCATCAGGCAAAACTCGCGTGCCGTGTAGACCGTCGAGGAAAACGTGGTGGCCTCGCGCTTGAGCAGCTCGTTGGCCGGCATCAGGTCGATCATCGAACCGCCGCAGGCGATCCAAAAGACGTTCTCAATCTTGCCCTTGCGCTCAATGATTTCCTGAACCAGATCATGTGCGTTCATCCTAATGTTCCTCCTTGTGGGGCGGCTTTGAGCGACGGCAGCTCGTACCTGCTGTCGTTCTATGTTGTCCTATTTATAGCACGTGCAACAACGCCCGTGAAGTCATCTCGGCAAATTTGTTCTATGTTGTTCTATCTGTGGACGTTAGATGTCGAAGACGTAGCGCGAGCCCACGATCTTTTGGCGGCCGAGCAGTAGAGGGCGCCCGCCGGCGTCGGTAAAGTAGGCCTCCATATAGAAGAGCGGCTCGCCGACCGGCACCTCCAGCAGCGGGGCCGTCTGAGCATCGGCAAGCGCAATCTCCACGGTGCAGGGGTCGGACTTGAGCGGCGCGCGACCCGAATGCTCGGCAACGAGCGCAAAGATTGAGTTATCGGTGAGGTCCTCGTCGGCCAGCGTCTGCAGGTAGGGATGGTCGGCGAGCACAAAGGCGTTGTTCTCGAGCATGACGGGGATGCCATCGGCCGTGCGCACGCGCTCGACCACGATAAGCTCGCAGCCGGGCTCCACGCCAAAGAACGCGGCATCCTCGTGCGTCGCCGCGACCACCGTGCGCGACACCAGACGCGCACCCGGCACCATGTCGTTGGCAGCACAACCCTCAGTAAAGCTCTGGACGTCACCCTTCTGGCGAATCTTGCGTTTGAGCTTGGGGGCGCACACAAACGTGCCCCTCCCCTGCTGACGGCTGAGATACCCCGCGCGCGACAGTTCCTCGATAGCGCGGCGCACGGTGATGCGTCCCACGCCGTAGTACTTCGCGAGCTCCATCTCGGAAGGAATGCGCGAGCCGGATGCGTACACGCCACGCGCGATCTCGCCCTTTAGGTCATCCATAACCTGCTGGTACAGCGGCACGGCGGACACCTCAGTGCGCTCGGTTTTATCGTCGGATGCCATCGTTATGCTCCATTCCGTGCATGTTCGGACTCAAACTCTTCAATCGCCGCCATAAACTGCTCGCCAAAGGCGTCGGCCTTTTTCTCGCCGATGCCGTTGACCTGGATAAGTTCGTCGCGCGTCTGCGGGCGTAGGCGACATAGACCGCGCAGAGCCTTGTCGGAAAAGACCATGTACGGCGCCATCTCCAGCTCGGTCGAGATCTCCTTGCGCAGGGCACGCAGGCGCTCGAACAGCTCGGCATCGTCACCCACGCGCGGGCGCTGATCCAGCTCAACCTCCTCGCGTAGCAGATCAACCGCACGGCGGGCGCGGGCCGAGGCCTTGCGCTTGGACGCGCGACGCTTAACGGTAAAGGCAAACGCCTCGTCCTCGACCTCGCCGGCACGCGGGCCCAGGCCAATGACCTGGTACTGCCCCTGCGAGGTAGCCAGATAACCGCGGCCGCACAGCTGGCCGATGATGTCCTTGATGCGCCCGACCGATTCGCTCGACAGCTCACCGTAGCCGTGGTCCTCGTCCAGATGCATCTGGCGAATGCGCTCGGTGTTGCCGCCGTGAAGCACGTCGGCGATGAGCGACTTGCCAAAGCGCATGGGTCGCGTGGCCACATAGCGCACGGCAGCGCGGGCCATATCGGTGACGTCCTCGACCTCGAACTGCGTAAGGCAGTTGCTGCAGTTGCCGCAGCCCTCGGCGTCGTCTGCGGTGCCGCCCGCAGCAGCCGCGACAGCATGCTCGGCCGCGGCCTCGTCGCCAAAGTAGCGCAGCATGTATTCGCGCAAGCAGCCGGTGGTATTGCAGTAGCCCTCCATCTGGCTGAGCCGGCGATATCGATTCTGGAGCGCCCACGCACGCTGCTCGTCGTCGAGTGCCTCATCGGCAGCATCGCCGCGGTCGATCAGAAAGCGGCGCATACGAAAATCATTGCCGTTCCACAGCAAGTGGCAGCTGGCCGGGTCGCCGTCGCGACCGGCGCGGCCCGCCTCCTGGTAGTAGGCCTCGATGCTCTCGGGCACGTTGTTGTGGATCACGTAACGCACATTGGGCTTATCGATTCCCATGCCAAAGGCGTTGGTGGCAACCATCACCTGGATATCGTCGTCGATAAAGGCGCGCTGGCTTTGGCGGCGGGCGGCGTTGCCCATGCCGGCATGGTAGCGGCCAACGCGAATGCCGCTGGGGCCCAGTGCCTCGGCAAGCTCGCCCGCCAGCGCATCGACCGTCTTGCGGGTCGAGCAATACACGATGCCGCTCTCGCCCGAATGCGCGATCACATAGTCGCGCACCCACGCGGCCTTGGCCTTGTCGCCCATCTCCTCGCAGCCAAAGTAGAGGTTCTTGCGATCGAAGCCCGTCACCACCGTCGCGGGGTTTTGCAGACCGAGCATCTGCTGAATATCCGTGCGCACACGCTCGGTCGCCGTAGCGGTAAAGGCCGCCACAATGGGGCGCTGCGGCAGGGAATCGATGAACTCGCGAATCTGCAGGTAGGCGGGGCGAAAATCCTGGCCCCATTGGCTCACGCAGTGCGCCTCGTCAATGGCCACGAGCGGCACGCCAATGCCGCCGTCCGCCGCGGCCTCCTGCGCAAAGGCTAAAAAGCGCGGCTCGAGCAGGCGCTCGGGCGCCACGTACATGATCTGATAGGCGCCCGCCAAGGCGCGGCGAAGCACCGTCGCCTGCTGCCCAGGCGTGAGCGTGGAGTTGAGGTAGGCGCCGCGCACGCCGGCGTCCAGCAGTGCCC
>USMA01000153.1 GCA_900555765.1 uncultured Collinsella sp. | reverse complement strand
CAACGCCCGATAACATCGAAAAGGCAATGGGGAACTGCTTGTTCGAATACTTGTTGAACACGGCACCGGTGATGCAACCAAGAATGATGCCGCCAAACACGCCGGTATCGAGTACCTGGATGCCCATAACGGTGCTCTGGCCGGTTCCGGTAAGACCGAGCATGCCGTTCGCTTCGGCAAGAGAGCCGGTGGCGTTGAGCACGATGTTGTTAGCCTGCAGGAACAGGAAGAACGACATCAGGGCGATCAGCGAAGCATGGCCCTTGTTCTTCTTTGCCATGGCGCCGGCGATGCCCACGCAGAACAGAATCGAGAGGTTGTTGATGATAAACATCAGCGACTGATAGACAACGGCGCCCACAAGCTGGAACGGACCGGAGCCCAGTACGGGGACCAAAGCGCAGATGGTCTTGTTGGTCAGAATGATGCCCACGATGAGCAGGATGCCGGCAACCGAAAGATACATCATCGGCTGGACGATCGACTTCGCGAACACCTCCAACGGCGCTTTGAAATTGAACTTCTTTTTTGCGGTCATAGCGGTACTCCCCTTCCTTTTCCGCAAATTAAGACAGATGTGCCCTGGACAAGACCGTGAGCCTTGCCTTATATCAATCGATGTGTGGGCACGTTATGCCTAGAGACCAGGTTCTCCAAGCAGGTTAACAATGTGATATGCGAGATAACTCTTCTCGGCATCGGTAACGACAACGTTATAGGTAGACGACAAGTGGGCGGCTATGGCGTCCGCGCACGAGAATGCGCACGGATACGCCGTTTCATCGATTCGGAACAGCGCATCGCCATTGATTTGCCCGGCCGTAGGATCGAGCGCTCGCTGTGCGAAAAACTGCAGGTGACGAACGAAACGCTCATAGGGCAGCGAGGTGTCATCGAGGGTCGTAGCATAGCGCTCGGAAACAATCGCGAGCACGTCGCGAACAAGCTGGACCGAAACGATCAGACGATCGGAGCGTTGCGGCATGGTGGCGTTGACGATATGCAGCGTAATGAAACCCTGCTCTTCTTCGCTCATCTGGATGCCCATATACTCCTTGATAATCTGCAGCGCACGGCCCGCAAGTGCATACTCCTTGCGATAGAACTGCTGGATCTCGAGCAGCAACGGATTCTCACAGGAGACGCCCTTGCGCTCGCGCTCCAAAGCAAGGCTGATATGGTCTGCGAGAGCAATGAGAATCTTGTCGTTGATATCAACATTGAGCTCTCGACGGAGCATCAGAACAATGTCCTCGGCAATCACGAGGTTGACGGTGGGGATGGACTCCAAAAGATGTGCCAAGCGGTCGATCGTACGCGAGTCCTGAGAAGTTCCCTCCTGCAACGCGTAGGTCTTTTCGATCGACGCCTCGTCGATGGCATCGCCGGCATGACGGCCAAAGCAGAGGCCTCGACCGATGACGATGAGCTCGGAGCCATCGTCCGAAGTGACCATTGCGACGTTGTTGTTAAAAACTCGCTTGATAACCACGGTACCCACCACAAGAATTTACTCGGAAAGCCAGACGACAGGCTCTTTAACAGCAACAGGGCCGGAAGCATGCTCACGAAGAGTCGAGTTCACCGAGCGCACGCGCACGATACCGAAGACCGTGGGATCGAAGCCGGCGGCGCGGACCGCGTCGAAATCGACCTCGACGAGGGGCTGGCCCGCGTCGACATGGTCACCCTGTGCAACAAGCGCGTGGAAGCCCTTGCCCTCAAGCTTAACAGTGTCGATTCCGATATGCAGCATCACCTGAGCAGAGCTGTCGTCGGACATGATGCCCAGCGCGTGCTCAGTCGGAAACAGCGCCGCGACGGTGCCGGAAACAGGAGCGCACACCGTTCCCTCTTGGGGAACCACGGCAACGCCATCGCCCACAGCACGGCTGCTAAAAGCGGGGTCATTGGTATTTTCTAGATGAACAAGCTCGCCGGAAACGGGAGCAAGGATTTCGAACTCGGAAGCCGCAGTCTTCTGCTCATCCGAACCGCCCATCAGGCGAGAAAAGAAACCCATGGTGGCATGTCCCTTCATAAATATAGCCCAACCAAAATCAAACGAATGCATCCATAGAGACACACCCGTTCAAAGACTTTGGTTAGGCCCACGTCCGAGGGACTCGGTAACCTTCCGCATTTCTTTTTACGGGAGCTATTGTAGACAAGCCCAAAGCCGGAACAACCATTATGACCGATGAACGGTATTTTTTCTTCGATAAACGGTATTTAAGCGGCACTTGGGGACGTTCCTTTTCTGCCGGCACCCAGGGACACTCCTTGCTCTGGCCCCATTGCACCAATTTCGTATGCGCTAGATGAAGAGTTCGCATTCCTTCCGCACGACGCAAACCTTGCTCAGCATCTGGGAAACAGCGGATAGCTTGTTGGGATCAAGCTTGCGAGCGCCTCGCGGACATACGGCGATGCAGCGCATGCAGGAGATACACGCCTCGTCAGCTGCTCGCTTGGGGTCGCCCTTGTCGATAGCGCAAACGGGGCACGCCGCGGCGCATGCACCGCAGGAGACGCAATCCTCTGTTGCCTCGGGTGCCATGCGGTGACCTCCAGCTTGTTTATAAGGACGATTGCCGGGAATAGAGGGCTCGGATGCATCCTCAGCCAACAGCTTCTGCTGAATTTGCTGCGCAAACTCTGCGAGCTGCGCCGCATCCTGCGCATCCGGTCGCCCAGCAGCAAACTGACGAGCAACGGAATGCTCAGCAATAGCAGAAACCGCTGCGACCACCCTAAATCCGGCGCGCTTCGCACCGTCCTCCAACTCTACGAGCGTGTCCTCAAACGCGCGGTTTCCGTATACACAAACCAAAACAGTCCGAGCCCCGTTGCCGCGCACTATGCCCAACCGGTCAGCCACCACAGCCGGGATTCTACCGGCATACGCCGGCACAGAGATTACGGCCACGTCGTCCTCAGTCATCGAGACGGCGCTGAAATCTAGCCCGCTATCGGTCAGATCGACGGTAACGGTATTTTTGTCCAGCGCCCCGGCCACAAGGCCAGACACCTTCCGCGTTCCACCCGTCGGACTAAACACAATTTCGAATACGTCCATCGAGGCACCCTCCCCCTACGCCTGGCGACGCGTCAAGCCGTTTTCACATCCAGCCAGAGTATACGGTACGTGGGATCCACGTTTTGGTGCACCAAACACCCCAATGCACCCACCCTACGCTGTCTGCCTCTTCGTTTTGTATTAATTACGGTACAGATTGTATATATTTACGGGATACCGCCGTGTTCTCCTGAGGTACCCCATCCTGGCCCGTGCAAAAAACGGAGTATTCTGCAACGTGACCGCGCCAGCACCGCCGCGGGTGGGCAAAACTGTAGGGCGCCGTATCATTCTAAGTCCCGACATGGCGAGAATGACGCGCCCCTGCTCCGGAAAACGGCGAAATCTGACTCGGAACGCTCGCTAGGGATATCCGAAGGCCGCCGTTGGCAATACCGAATCGTATGCAACCAACTAGAGCTGCTGAATACTCCAAAAAATGCACGACGCACCCCATGGGACCCATTGCCGCATGACAGAAAATAGGTCCTCGGCATCCCCCAGATGCATTCCCGAGAAAATCACGTTTGGATTAGCGATGGACACGGTAAACAAAAGGGCCCGAGCGTTGTTTGCTCGGGCCCTTTTGTTTGTCTCACGCTAGCGTGCGATGCGTATGTTATCTGCGCTTGCCGCCGCCGTCGCCGGGACGACGGGAGCTGCCGCCGCGATTGCCGCCACGATTGTTACCATAGCTGCCACGGTTATCGCGACCGCCGGCGCGACCGCCGCGGGAACCGGCCTGGTTGTCACCACGCCCGCCGCGGTAGCCGCCACGGCGCTCCTCGCGGGTGTCGTCGTAGTTGCGCCAATCATCGCGACGATCGCGGCTGGCACGCGGGTCGCGACGATCGCGCGACTCATTCGAACGACCGGCGCCGCTGCGGCCACCGTTGCCACGAGCACCCTCGCGACGCTCGCCGCCACGGACGCCGCGCTCGTCACGCGAACCACGGCCTTCGCCGCCACGGCCACTGCGCTCGTCATTGCGACCGGAACG
>USMA01000152.1 GCA_900555765.1 uncultured Collinsella sp. | reverse complement strand
CAACTTCGCCGCCCGCAGCGCCGAGCAGATCGAAGCACACCTTGCAAATACCGAAGATGCCGATCTTGATCATGCCGCCGGACATGAGGGCGGACACGTTGGACGGCGCCTCGGGGTGCGCCTGGGGCAGCCAGGAGTGCAGCGGAATGATACCGGCCTTTGCGCCAAATCCGAAGAACGCGAGGACGAAGCACGCGGAGGAGACGGCGGGTCCAAAGTCATGCGTACGGAAATCACTGAAGCTGAAGGAACCGCCCACGCCGTTGGTCATGAGCAGGAAGCTCGCCATGATGAGAACGAAGCCCACATGCGCGATGACGAAGTAGAGCCACCCGCCCCTAATGGAGTTCTTGTTCTCCTCGATAACGACAAGGAAGTAGCTCGTAAGGGACATGAGCTCAAAGGCGACCAGGAACCAGAACACGTTGTCGGCGGTGATGACGAGCATCATCGAGGCGACGAAGGTGTTCATAAAGAAGCCGGCGCGCCCGACCTTGCCCGGGTACTCGTCGAAGTAGGACAGACCGTAGATGAAGCCCGCAAAGGCGAGAATCGAGATGAGGACCACGATCAGGCCCGCAAGGCCGTTGCGCAAGAGCTCGAGACGGGCGAACGGGAAGAAGAAGACCGTGTTGAGGGACGAAACGTCGCCAAGCACGGCCTCGAGGCCCGCGATGAACGACAGCACGGCCGCGACGGCGCCGATCAGGCAGCCGGCGGGCTTGGCGGCGTTGTCGGCCTTAATCAGCAGAACCGAGGCGAGCGCACCGATGCACGAGACGGCAAGCGATGCGATAAACAGCGTCATGCTATCCATTGTTTACGCTCCCTTCTGCTTTCTCGGACAGACCCTGGGCCACAGCGGTAACGTCGACGACCGGACCGTTTTCGATCGAGCGCAGGCGCTTGGCCTCGTCGAGCTCGCGATCGGCCGCGCCGCCCATGACGGTCAGCGCCTTGGTGGGGCACGCCGCCACACAATGCGGACCGTCCGGATCGAAGGCGCACAGGTCGCACTTAACAGCGCAGGTGTACTGGCCGGGAGCCCACGTAAGCAGGCTGCTCAGGGACTTAGGATACGAAGGCGTCGGGTCGCACATGCCTGCGACACCGGCGATAGACGTGCCATCGGGATGGATGGCTCCGAAGGGGCACGCGATGGCGCACAGCCTGCACCCGATGCACTCCTGCTCCTTGACGTGGATGCGATCGCCATCGTGCTCGATGGCATTCACCGGGCAGACCTCGGCGCAGGGGGCACCCTCGCAATGGTGGCAGGCAAGGGCGGCCGAAATACCGCCGGTCTTCACGAGCGCCAGGCGCGGCGTATCCTGAAGACCCTGCATCCGGTGGGCGTCGGCACAGGCGGACTGGCATGTTCCGCAGCCGATGCACCTCTCCGGGTTGATGTCGATGAAGCGGTTCATCCCCACTTCCTTTCAAAATAACGGGCCGGGCTCCCGAACGTACGGGACGCCCGGCCCAAAAAGCCAACGAGAACGGAACTACACGATTTGATTCACGTGCGTCTCGTCGTCGAACTTGGCGGCGCCAGGCTCAACGTCCTGGGGAGCGGCGGCGTCCACCAGAGCCTGCTTGAGCTCGGTGTACTGACGCTCGACCTCGCCCTCGGCCCAGACCTGGTCGGCGATAGCGTCGACCTGGCAGGCGGAGAACTTGTCCTCGGGCGTATGCGAGACCGGGTCGACCTTGTGCATGGTCAGCTCGTTGCACTTGCCGATCCACCACTGGTAGGTCATATAGACCGTGCCCTTGTTGATGCGATCGCTCACGTCGGCGCGGCTGTATACCTGGCCGCGGCGGCTGTGGATCGAGACGATGTCGCCATTCTTGATGCCGCGTGCCTGGGCGTCCGCGGGATTCATGCGGACAAAGCCGGGCTCGTCGGCAAGCAGTGCCAGCGTCTTGCAGTTGCCGGTCATCGAGCGGCAGCTGTAGTGGCCGACCTCGCGGACGGTGCACAGGATGAGCGGGTACTCATCGTCGGGAAGCTCGGAGGGCGCCTCCCAGTCGTGTGCCATCAGGTTGGCGCGGCCGTCCTTGGTGGTGAACTTGCCACCAGCGAACATGTCGGGCGTACCGTGGTCGTTCACATCGGTGCTCTTGACGGGCCACTGGGCGTAACCGCCCTCGGGAGCCATCTTCTCGTAGGTCGCGCCCACAAAGTTGGGGCACAGGCTAATGCACTCGTTCCAGATCTGCTCGGTGTTGTCGTAGTGCATGGGGTAGCCCATGCGCGTAGACAGGTCCGCGAAGATCTCCCAGTCGTGACGGCACTCGCCCTTGGGCGGAACGGCCGCGTCAAAGTGCTGGAAGCTACGGTCGGATGCGGTAAAGACACCCTCGTGCTCGCCCCAAGAGGTAGCGGGCAGGATGACGTCGGCGAGCATGGTCGTCTGCGTCATAAAGATGTCCTGGCAAATGAACAGATCCAGCTCGGAGAGCGTCTTGCGCATACCGGCCGAATCGGGCTCGGTCTGCACCGGGTCCTCGCCGTAGTTGTAGAAGCAGTGCACCTTACCCTCGTCGACCAGGTGGCCCAGGTCGGTGAGCTTGTAGCCCTCCTCGAGCGGGAGCTTTTCCTCGGGCACGCCCCAAGCCTTGGCAAACTTGGCACGCACAGCCGGGTCGGTGACCTTCTGGTAGCCAGGGTACAGGTTGGGCAGCATGCCCATATCACAGGAGCCCTGGACGTTGTTCTGACCGCGCACGGGCGCGAGGCCGGAATTGGGTTTGCCGATCTGACCGGCAACGCAGGCGATGGAGGCGATGGTGTGCACCGTCTTCAGGTTCTGCTTCTGCTGGCATACGCCCATACCCCAGCCAATGATGGCAGAGGGCTTCGCCGTGGCGTACATCTCGGCAGCTTGGTGGATCAACGCGGGCTCGACACCCGTGATGTCCTGTACGGATTCGGGAGTGTAATTCTTGATGGTCTCCCACCACTCGTCAAAGCCGTTCGTGTGCTCGGCGACGAATTTCTTGTCGTAGAGGCCATCGTTGACCAAGCAGTTGGCAAAGGCGTTGAGGAACGCAACGTTGCAACCGTTCTTGATCGGAAGGTAGAGATCGGCGATACGCGCGGTTTCGATATGGCGCGGGTCGGCGACGATGATCTTGCAACCCTTTTCTTTGGCTCGCACGATACGCCTTGCGACGATGGGGTGCGAATCGGCAGGGTTATAGCCGAAGAGGAAAATGCAGCCCGCATCCTCCATACCGGGGATGGAGCATGACATGCAACCTGAACCAACCGTGTCCATCAGACCGAGGACAGTAGGGCCGTGTCAAGTACGGGCGCAGTTGTCCACGCTGTGGGTGCCGATGCACGCACGCGTAAACTTCTGCATGACGTAGTTCGCCTCATTGCCGCCGCCTCGCGAAGAGCCGGTGGTCATGACAGCGTTAGGACCATATTCGTCAATTATGGCCTGCATCTTAGATGCGGTGAAATCCAGTGCCTCGTCCCAGCTTACGCGCTCAAGATCCGCGCCCTTGGTGCGGCGGATCATCGGGTGCAGTACGCGAGGAGTCAAGATCTTGGTGTCGTTGATGAAGTCGTAGCCGCTCATGCCCTTAAGGCACAGCTCGCTCTGGTTGGTGATGCCGTTGAGCGGTTCGGTGCCCACGACCTGGCCGTTTTGGACCAGGAGGTTAAACTGGCAACCGGCGCCGCAGTACGGGCAGATCACTTTATGCTTCTCCATGACACCCTCCTTCCTTTTTCTGCTACCGAATACTCGGTACTTATTTGACAATCATTGGGCCTGTCGCCCGACGCTTACGCCTCGTTTTCGATGGTGGCGCGGGCACGCTCGGCAGTCAGTTCTGCCAGACGCTCCTCGTCTACCAGGGTGAGGCCCTTGGTCGGGCACGCCTCGGCACACGCCGGACCGCCGGGACGGTCCACGCACAGGTCGCACTTGAGCACGAAGCTCTTAGTCTGCGAACCCACGCGAACGTCACCCATCAAGACGGGGACCTGCGTGGTCGCCACGCTCACGGCGCCAAAGGGGCATGCCATGACGCAGCTCTTGCAGCCGATGCAGTTGTCCTCGTTGACGCCGATACGATGGTTCTTT
>USMA01000151.1 GCA_900555765.1 uncultured Collinsella sp. | reverse complement strand
CGGGCATTGTGCGCGTCGAGCGTCTGGGGGAGGAGCGAATTGCTCCTAAGACCGATACCGATGTGGTGCTGGTGCTCTCGTGTGGTTCCGACCGCTTGGAGAGTGCCGTGCAGGAGCTCGTGATCGCCGGCGCGCCCGTGTGCGTGCTTGCCGAGTCTGCTGTGGAGGTGCCGTTTATCGAGGAGCCTACGCCCATGCTCGGCGTGGTAGCGGCAACCGATAAGACGTATCTGCTCGAGACGCTTGCCCGCTGGATTCTCGATCGCACCGACAAAGAAACGGCTTTTGCGGCGAACTTTGCCTTCATGCGCATCGCGGCGGCCAACCGCATCATCACCTCGTGCGCGCTCACCAATATGGCGACCGGCGCGCTGGTGTTTTTGCCGGGCGCCGATTATCCCGTTATGGCGCTGGCGCAGGTGGGCATGCTCTTTGAGCTCGCTGCCGTCTTTGGACGCGGCATTAAGCCTGAGCGCGGCTACGAGGTCGCGGGCGTGCTTGCCGGCGGTCTTGTGATCCGAGCGGTCACCCGCGCACTTGTCAAGCAGACGCCGCATATTGGGTTTGCCGTCAAGGCGCTCACTGCTGCCGCGGGCACCTATGGCATGGGCCGTGCGCTCGTTTCGCTCTACGAGCGCGATGTCGACTACAGTCGTGCCAACGAGGTGGTTACTGCTACGTTCTCCCGCGTTCGCGATCTCGTAACCACGGTCGCGGGCGCTACCCGTCCTATGGCGTCCTATCAGGACGCATCAGATCTCGCTGCTTAGGGGTTTTCCGTTGCGCGTTGCATACCAAGACTGTTTTCATTTAATTGAGCCGTTGCTCGCCAAGGTCGAGAAGCCGAGTCGCTATATCGATCACGAGTGGGGCACGCTTTCCAAGGCCGATGCCGACTACCGTTGTTGTCTGATCTACCCGGATGTGTACGAGGTTGGTCTGCCCAACCAGGGCATCGCCATCCTCTATAACATCCTTAACCAGGCCGAGGGCATCTCCTGCGAGCGTGGCTATGTGCCGTGGCCCGATATGGGTGATGCCATGCGCGAGGCGGGTATTCCGCTGCTGTCGCTCGAGGGTGCAGCGCCGGTCGCTTCGTTTGATATCGTCGGTCTGCATGTGCCGCACGAGATGGCGGTGACGAACTTCCTCGAGGCACTCGACCTCGCTGGCATTCCGCTGTTGGCGGCCGACCGAGGCGAAGACGACCCCATCATCATCGCCGGCGGTCCCTCGGTGTACAACCCCGAGCCGTACGCGGCCTTCTTCGATGCCATCCTCATCGGTGAGGGTGAGGAATCGCTGCTCGAGACCTGCCAGCTGCATCGCCGCCTGCGTGACGAAGGAGTCCCGCGCGCGCAGATTGTCGAGCAGCTTGCATCCATTGCCGGCAACTACGTGCCGTCGCTCTATGAGGTTCGTCACGACGAGCCCTGCTCGCCGCATGGCTACACCGTGCCGCGTGAGGGCAAGGATGCGCCGACCGTGGTCTACAAGCGCGTCGTCGAGGATTTCGGCGCCACGAATCCGCTGTCGCAGTCGTGCGTGCCCTATGCGCAGCTGGTTCACGACCGCCTGTCTATCGAGATCCTGCGCGGCTGCGCCCGCGGCTGTCGTTTTTGTCAGGCCGGCATGACGTATCGCCCGGTGCGCGAGCGCTCGGCCGACCAGATCGTCTCGTCGGTGATTCAGGGTCTGGAAAAGACCGGCTATGACGAGGTGTCGCTGACCTCGCTCTCCACGACCGACCACTCCTGCATTCGCGACGTGCTCGGCAGGCTCAACCGTCGCCTGGAGGATACGGGTATTCGCGTGTCTATTCCGTCGAAGCGCCTGGATTCGTTTGGCGTGGAAAAGGCCGAGTCGGTCGCCGGCGAAAAGAAGGGCGGCCTGACGTTCGCGCCCGAGGCCGGCAGCCAGCGCATGCGCGACATCAATAACAAGAACGTGACCGAGCAGGACCTGGACCGTGCGGCCAAGGCGGCCTTCGAGGCCGGCTGGAATCGCATGAAGCTCTACTTTATGATGGGCCTTCCCGGCGAGCGCGACGAGGACATCGTGGCCATCGCCAATCTGGCCGATCACGTGCTGGAGCTCGGTCGTTCCGTGGTGCCCAAGGCTCGTCGCGGCTCGAGCTCGGTGTCGATCTCGGTTTCGGTCTTTTTCCCTAAGGCTGCCACGCCGTTCCAGTGGTGCCCGCAGCTCGACTACGACGACGTCAAGCGTCGCCAGAAGCTGCTCATCACGAGCGTTCGCAACCGTGCCGTCCGCGTTCATTACCACGATGCCGAGACCTCGCTCATCGAGGCTGCGTTGTCCCGCGCCGGTCGTGACATGACGCCCGTCATCATCGACGCTTGGCGCTCGGGCTCTCGCTTTGACGCCTGGGTAGAGCATTTCTCGCTCGATAACTGGAAGGAAGCTGCTGCCAAAAACGGCATCGACCTCAATGAGCTCGTGCACCTGCCCTACGAGTTGGATTGGCTCCTGCCGTGGGAGCATGTGAGCCCTGGCTGTACGCGCGGCTTCCTCGAGCGCGAGTACCGTCGCTCGCTCGAGGGCGTCACGACTCCCGACTGCACCCGCACGTCGTGCACCGGCTGCGGGATCTGCCCCACGCTCCACGCCAAGAATGTATTGATGGGTGATCGCGCATGAGTGAGCGCCTGACCGACAACCCCTCGCTCTTTAGACTTCGTGTTCGCTATGGCAAGCGCGATCGCCTTAAGTACCTGGGCCATCTCGAAGTGATCCATACCATTGAGCGCATCGTGCGCCGTGCGGGACTTCCCTATGCCGTCACGCAGGGCTTTTCTCCGCACATGCGCGTGGGCTTCTCTTCGGCGCTACCGGTGGGTACGTCGTCGACCTGCGAGTGGTATGACCTGTTTATGACCGAGTTCGTGGCGCTCGACGAGGCGTTTGGGCGCCTGGCTGCGGCGTCTCCGGCCGATCTGGCGCCCATCGAGGCGGCGTACATCGACGTGCGCACGCCGGCGTTGACGGCGCAGCTCACGCGCCTGTCGTATCGCATCGACCTGCACTTGGATCCCGAGGCGCCCGTAAGCGCCGACGAGGTGCGTCGTGCGCTCGACACGCTGCGCGCGGACCATGGCATCGACTACGCGCGCGGAAAAAAGAGCAAGCGCTTGGATTTGGATCACACGCTCGTGGGCTATGAGCTCACGGCGGGGGAGCGCCCGGACCATTTGGTGCTCATGCTCGACACCCATGCCGACAACGAGGGCTCCATGCGTCCGGAAATTTTGCTTTCCGCTGCTGATGTTTTGTTGCAGGGCTTGACCCCGGGCGTGGATGCACCTATTGTTTCCACCGGTATGCAAGACCTCGTGACCATCTGCTCCTACGATGTCGAGCGTCAGAATCAAGCATGCGAGGACGACGAGGGCCGACTCGTCAGCCCCATACCTGTGCGAACTTGTGGATTTGCTCCACATACTCGTTGACGGGGGTATTTTCGCCTGCTACTATATTCGGCTGTTGCACTAACTGATGCATGAAGGGCAAGTAAACATGTACGCAATCGTTAACACGGGCGGCAAGCAGTACAAGGTCGCCACCGACGATGTCATCACCGTCGAGAAGATCGAGGGCAATGAGGGCGACAAGGTCACCCTGCCGGTTATCTTCCTCAACGATGGTAAGAAGATCGTCACCGATCCCGACAAGCTGGCCAAGGCCAAGGTTACCGCTCAGATCGTTGAGCAGTTCAAGGGCGAGAAGCAGCTGGTCTTCAAGTTCCACAAGCGCAAGCGCTATCGTCGTCTGAAGGGTCACCGTCAGCAGCTCACCAAGCTGAAGATCGTGACGGTCCAGGCTACCTCCCGCGCCAAAAAGGCTGTCAAGGCAGAGGCCGAGGCTGTTGCCGAGGCTCCCGTCGCCGAGTAGATTACACTCGTAACGAAAGAGTAGGTATACACAATGGCACACAAAAAAGGACTCGGTTCCTCCCGTAATGGCCGTGACTCCCGCGGTCAGCGCCTTGGCACGAAGCGCTATGCCGGCCAGACGGTAACCACGGGCACGATTCTCGTCCGTCAGCACGGCACGCACATCCACCCGGGTGAGAACGTTGGCCGTGGT